>CAZSYU010000090.1:0-16286 GCA_964611345.1 uncultured Pseudomonadales bacterium | reverse complement strand
GCTCCATCAGAGCCTGCGGCCGCTCCATCAGAGCCTGCGGCGGCAGTAAAAGAAGAAGAGGGCGAGTAGATGGCAATTAAGGCATCAGAAGTCAAGGAACTGCGCGAACGCACGGGACTTGGCATGATGGATTGCAAGAAGGCGCTGACCGAAGCCGGCGGCGACATGGAGCTTGCGATTGATAACCTGCGCAAATCGAGTGCGGTTAAGGCGGCGAAAAAAGCCGGCCGTACGGCGGCTGATGGCTTGCTCGGTATGAAAGTTGCTGCAGACGGAAAAAAGGCTGCGCTGGTTGAAATTAACATTGAAACTGACTTTGCAGCCAAGAATGAGAAATTCATTGCCTTTGTTGGCCGGGTAACTGACGCCATCTATGAGCAGGGTTCAGATGACATCATGGCGATTGCTGACATCGACGCTGAGCGCGAAACGCTCGTCCAGGAAATTGGTGAAAACGTATCCTTGCGTCGCGCGGCCTTTGTTGACGCCGGCGACGGCGTGATCAGCGAATACCTGCACAGCGATAATCGCAAGGCCACCCTGGTAGTGGTTAAAGGTGGCGATAGCGAGCTTGGTAAAGACATTGCCATGCACATCACTGCGGTGAACCCAATGGTGGTTAAGCAGAGCGATGTGCCTGAAGCTGCTGTTGCCAAGGAACGCGAGATAGCCACTGGCCAGGCCGCTGAAAGCGGTAAGCCCCCCGAGATTGTTGAGAAAATGGTTGAAGGTAAGGTGCGCAAGTTTCTCGCCGAGGTGAGCCTGATGGATCAGCCGTTCGTCAAAGACAGCAATATGAAAATTAGTAAGCTGTTGAAGGATGCTGGCGCTGAAGTTGTTAGCTTTGTCCGCTTCGAAGTGGGCGAAGGCATCGAGGTCGAAACGGTTGATTTTGCCACCGAGGTTGCGCAGCAACTGAAAGGCGACGATGACGACTAGCGACAGCTGGTTTCCACTGAATAACTGCAAGCACCCATAACTATGAAAAGAATCCTGCTAAAGCTAAGCGGCGAGGCCCTGGCCGGGCAGGGCGATTTTGGCATTGACCCTGCCGTCGTTGGCCGTATCGCCCGGGAAATCCAGGGCGTTGCCGACAATGGCGTGCAGGTGTCCGTGGTGTTGGGAGGTGGCAATCTGTTTCGTGGTGCAGAACTGCAGGCGGCTGGCATGGACCGGGTGACAGGCGACCACATGGGCATGATGGCCACGGTTATGAATGCCCTGGCGTTTCGTGACATGTTGCGTACGCTCGGCCTTGGGGCGCAGGTATTCTCTGCCCTCACAATTGCCACAATCGCTGAAGGCTATTCGCGCGATGCGGCATTGCGAGCGATGGAACAAGGCCGGGTCGCGATCTTTGCAGCGGGTACCGGCAATCCGTTTTTCACCACCGATTCTGCAGCCTGTCTGCGGGGTATTGAAGTTGCCGCTGATGCCGTGTTGAAAGCCACCAAAGTGGATGGGGTGTACAGCGCTGACCCAATGGTTGAACCCACCGCCGAGCGGTTCGATACCCTGAGCTACAACGAAGTGATTAGTCGTGATTTAAAGGTCATGGACCTGACCGCGTTCTCCCTGTGTCGCGATCATCAGATGCCACTGGTGGTGTTTGATATGAATGAACCTAACGCCCTGGCCCGGATCGTGGCAGGGGAGCGGGTTGGCACTTTGATTTCCGGCTGAAGCAGATATTTTGCGCAAAATTGTCATATGCAGGGTTATGCGTTGGCGCGTGATCAGGTGATAATTAGGCCAGACAGACATCGCCACTTACTGCATGTAAGTGGGTTCGAGAAAGGGTGAGTAACGGTGATTAAAGAAATCGAGGACGACGCAAACGAACGCATGGGCAAGTCTGTTGCCGCGTTTCAGGGTTCGCTGGCGCGGATTCGCACCGGGCGCGCCAACCCCAGCCTGCTCGACACCATCGAAATCGATTATTACGGTTCGCCAACGCCGCTTTCGCAGGCGGCCAGTATCTCGGTCGAAGATGCGCGCACACTGACGATCTCGCCGTGGGAAAAAAACCTCATTCCCGAGATCGAGAAAGCCATTCTGAAGAGTGACCTGGGTATCACGCCGGCGGCTAATTCCGATGTAGTGCGGCTGCCATTGCCACCCCTGACGGAAGAAAATCGCCGCGACCTGGTGCGGCAAGCCAAGAGCGAAGCGGAGAACGCCAAGGTGGCGATTCGTAATATTCGTCGTGACGCCATTGCCGACATTCGTGAGCTGGTGAAAGAAAAAGAAGCGGCAGAAGACGATGGCAAGCGTGGCGAAGACGGTGTGCAAAAAATTACCGATCAGCGAGTTGCCGAGGTGGACAAGGTGCTGCAGGCGAAAGAAACGGATCTGTTGGAGATCTGATCACAGTGAGCGAGGTACCGGCAGACTCCCAGGAACCGCCTTCGGCACGCAGAAGCGGAAGTTTGGGCGAGCGTTTGAAGGCGCGCCTGACTGGCCGAGCGGCTGCCACCGCAGACTCTGAGGCAGCACAGATTCCGGCGGAGTCTGAGCGCCCGGCAAACAATGTACCCCGGCATATCGCGATCATCATGGATGGCAATCACCGCTGGGCCAAAAACAAACACCTACCCGGTGCGGCCGGACACCGAGAAGGTGCAAAGAACGTTAAGCGCGTCACCAAGTGCTGTGGCGATAACGGCGTTCGCTATCTGACCTTGTTCGCTTTCAGCACCGAAAACTGGTCGCGCCCGTCGCGTGAGGTCAATCTGTTATTAGAGCTAATGCGCGGCGTGCTCGAAGACGATGTTGCTGAACTGCATGAGAGCAATGTGCAGTTATCCATTATTGGCGACCGGTCTGCGTTTTCTGCTGATCTGCAACGTCTGATGGACAACGCTGAACAGCTCACGCGCAACAACGATGGCATGACCCTGTCTATTGCGATCAATTACGGTGGCCGTTGGGACATCGCGCAGGCGGCTCGGAGAATTGGTGAAGACGTTGCAGCGGGCGAGCTTGCGCCCGAGGCGATCGATGAAAGCGCGGTTGAGGCGCGCTTGTCGCTGGCCGGTTTGCCAGGCCCCGACCTGTGCGTGCGGACCGGTGGCGATCGCCGCATCAGTAATTTTTTGCTGTGGGACTTCGCCTACACCGAACTCTATTTCACGGAGTCGTACTGGCCTGATTTTGATGATGCGCAACTCGCGCACGCCATTGAAGACTACGCCACCCGGCAACGGCGTTTTGGTCGCCGCTAACCTTCTCAGAGCATGCCTTCGCGCATGCTAGTTCGCATCATCACCGCACTGGTACTGGCGCCGCTGGCGCTCGGTGCCATCTATGGTCTTGGCGAACCAACGTTTGCCCTGGTGATCGCCGCCATTGTGGCCTGGGCTGCCTGGGAATGGGCTGGCCTGGTGTTCGCGCCGCTCGACTCTGCCCAGGCAGATGCTGCGGTGACCACAGCCGCCGGCAGCCCGGCCGGCAAACTGATAATTGGGGCCCTGTTTGCGAGCGTCTGTGTCGCACTCTGTGCGTGGCTGTGGACCCGCCCGGATGTGCTGCGAGACTGGCTGTCAGTCACTTCCCTGTGCTGGCTTTGGGCGATTGCAGAGGTGGGGCTGTATCCACGCCAAATCTCCTCCCGCCGCAACCTGCGATGGGTCGTTTTCGGCTTGATCGCACTGCCAGGTGCCTGGGCGGGCATGGTGTTGCTAAAAGCACTGGACCCCAACTTGCTCGTGATGGCCTGTGTCCTGGTGTGGGGTGCGGATGCCGGGGCCTATTTTGTCGGACGAGCGTTCGGCAGGCGCAAGCTTGCCCCCAAGGTATCGCCCGGTAAAACCTGGGAAGGGGCACTTGGAGGCGGGGTTATTGGTGTGCTGGCTGCGGTTGGCTTTGGCTACCTGTTGGTGCCCGCCGTTGCCCAGGCGCCATATACGTACCTGTTGGTCGCTGTTGTGCTGGTGGGTGTGTCGGTGTTTGGTGATCTGTTCGAGAGCATTTTGAAGCGCACCGCAGGGGCCAAGGATTCTGGGCGTCTGTTGCCGGGGCACGGCGGGATACTCGATCGAATCGACGCGCTGATTGCGGTCTTGCCCCTGATGGTTGTCCTAACAGGCTGGTTTGTTTAGCACTGTTTATGCAGTTTTTCGGTATGATGCGCAGCGCGAGGGAACCTCTGACCAGGTTCTCTCGGTTCAGGGTTGGTTCAGCTCCCGAACATCAGGGTAAACCATGGTTTTGATTCAAAATGTGCTAGCGCTGATTCTAACGCTTGGCATTCTCGTCACTATTCACGAATTTGGGCATTACTTGATCGCTCGTTGGTCGGGCGTGCGCATACTCCGGTTCTGTGTCGGCTTTGGTAAACCGTTCGCGTCCTGGACCGACAAGCGCGGCACAGAGTGGGCGGTGGCGGCTATTCCACTCGGCGGCTATCTGCGGATGTGGGACGAGCGCGATCCCCTAGGCGCACACTCCGAAGCCAACAATGCCGTTGGTGGCTCGCACAGTGAGCTGTCGCCGTTGTGGCGCATCGCCATTGCCTTTGGTGGTCCGTTCGCCAACTTCATTCTTACCGGCCTTTTGTTTTGGGCGCTTTTTGTTGCGGGTACCACCGCGTTGTTGCCGCTACTGGGTGAGCCGCTGCCGGACTCGCCCGCAGCCAAAGCCGGCATGCGCGGCGGGGAAGAAATTGTGGCCGTTGATGGCGTCGCGGTGGTGGGCTGGCAAGACATTGGCATGGCCTTGCTTGATCGCCTCGGCGAGACCGGCGAAATCCAGATCTCAACGCGCCGGCCGGGCGCCAGCGAGTCGGTGGATTATCAATTGCAAATTAGTGATTGGCAGCGCGGTGCAGACGTTCCTGAAGTTTGGGAGTCGCTGGGCTTAAACCGGGTTACCCCGGCAGTGGTTGGTGAGATTACGAGCGACTCGCCAGCAGAGCGGGCGGGCCTTAAGTTTGCTGATCTGGTGGTGAGTGCAGCCGGCGAGCCGGTAGAAAAGTGGGGCGACTGGGTAGACGTGGTCAAAGCCCACCCGGGTAAGTCGCTGGTACTAAATATTGAGCGGAGTGGGCGCCCGTTGCGAATAACGGTGACACCTGAGGCTAAAACGGCCGCCGACGGCACGCAATATGGGCAGGTGGGTGTGCGCCCGGCGGAGCGAACGGTCAGTCACGGTGCCGTCGCCGCCATCCCCATGGCCATTGCCAAAACCGGTGACAGCATTGTGTCTATGCTCGGCACCCTGAAAAAGATGATCACCGGAGCGGTGTCCACTAAAAACCTGTCTGGTCCGATCACCATTGCCCAGGTGGCGGGTGTCACGCTGGAGCGGGGTATACCCTACTACGTGCAGCTCCTCGCCTTGTTAAGTCTTAGTTTGGGCGTTATCAACCTTATGCCTATTCCAATGCTTGATGGCGGGCAGATAGTTTTCTACACAGCTGAATTACTGCGCGGCAAACCGCTGTCAGAGCGCGCGCAAGTGATTGGCTTTCAAATTGGTATTGTGTTGGTCGGCGGGCTGATGGTGCTCGCTTTATCCAATGATATTTCACGGTTATTAGGATCTCTATGACGCGTTTTGGATTGTGTTTTGTGCTGCTGGCGGCGCTTGCCTTGCCTGCCAAGGCCGACAGTTTTCCGGTTGATGATATTCGTCTGCAGGGTTTGCAACGGGTGTCGGCCGGTACCGTGTTCAATCTTCTGCCACTGAGTATTGGCGATCCGATCGACGAGCTCGGTGTGCGTACGTTGATGCGAACCTTGTTTGCTTCTGGCTATTTCCATGACATAGCAGTCGCTCGCGATAACAACGCACTGGTACTCACCTTCATCGAGCGGCCAGCTATCGACAGTCTGGAAATAGACGGCAACAAGGCGATACCTACTGAAGCGCTCGTTGCAGGGCTGGGTGAGCAAGGTCTGCGTCAGGGTGAGATTTTTAAACAATCGACACTTGAGCGCGTCACCCTCGAGCTTGAGCGGCAGTACGTCGCTCAAGGACGCTATGGCTCTTCCATTGAAACCAAAGTTGAGCAATTACCGCGCAACCGCGTAGGTATTCAGATCAATGTCGAAGAAGGCAAAAACTCAGGTATCCGCCACATCAACATCGTTGGTGCTGAAGCTTTTTCCCAGCGCGAGTTGCTCGACGAGCTCGAACTTAAGCACCCGACCTTGTTGTCGTTCTTCCGCGGTCAAGACAAGTACTCTCGAGAGAAGTTGTCAGGCGATTTGGAAACCCTTGAGTCGTGGTACCGCAACCGCGGTTTTGTCGAGTTTGATATCAACTCAACGCTTGTGAGTATCACCCCCGATCGACGCGAGGTTTATCTGACCCTCAATGTTGATGAAGGCGACGTCTATGAAGTTGCGGATGTGGCATTGGTTGGTGAGCTTAACGAGCTGACGCCAGAGCGGTTGCGGCCGCTTTTGGTAGTGGCCGAAGGGCAAACATTCAGTCAGGCCAGGGTGACTGCTAGCGAGGAGCGGCTCACTGCGGCACTCGGTAATGCCGGTTATACCTTTGCCAGTGCGTCAGGTATTCCCTCGGTGCGGGATGATGGCAAGGTGGATGTGCAGTTTTTTGTCGACGCAGGCAAGCGGGCCTATGTGCGGCGTGTGACCTTTGCGGGCAATGGGGTGACCCAGGACCATGTGTTGCGGCGGGAGATGCGGCAGATGGAAGGCGGCTGGGCGTCGACGTCGCAGATTGAATTTTCCAAGGTGCGGCTCGAGCGGCTGGGTTATTTCAAGGACGTTGGCGTAGAAACGCCCGAAGTTGCCGGTACCGACGATCAGATCGATGTGAACTTTCAGGTCGAAGAACAGCCATCGGGCAGTATTTCTGCAACGCTTGGGTTCGCCGAAGGCTCGGGTCTGATTTTGGGTGCCAACTACCAGCAGAGCAATGTGTTTGGGACGGGCAACAGCTTTGGCACCAACATTAGCTGGAGTGATTTTCAGCGTTCAGCTTCGCTTAACTACTTCAACCCCTATTACACTCAGGATGGTGTCAGTCGCGGCTACAACCTGTTCTATCGCGAAACCCGCTTCGATGAGCAGAACATCGCGCGCTTTACCACCGACTCCTTTGGGGGCGGGGTGAACTTTGGTTTCCCCATTGGGGAAACCCAGCGTATTCAATTTGGCCTGAACGTGGAACAGACCAACATCAGAGTGGGGCAGTTCCCGGCCCTTGAAATCGTCGAATTTGTCGAAAGAGAAGGCAGTAAGTTCTTGAATTTCAAGCTTAATGCTAGCTGGGTTCGTTCGACCTTAAATCGCGGCTTGTTCGCCACCCGAGGCAGCAAGCAAACCCTGGCGTTCGAAGTGGCAGTGCCCGGTTCAGAGCTGCAGTTCTACAAAGCCACGTTTAACGCTGAAAAATACCTGGCCTTGCCGTGGTTTGGTGATCGCTGGGCGCTGCGCGGGCGTACCGAGATTGGCTTCGGTGATGCCTACGGTTCCAACGACGTGCTGCCGTTTTATGAACACTTCTTTGCTGGCGGGTTTGGATCTATTCGCGGTTACGAACGCAATACCCTTGGTCCAACCAGTACACCGACGTTGATCGATGACGGTAACGGTACTTTGACCGACCCGTTCCCTACCCGCAGAGGCCAGAACAGGTTCGGTGGCAACCTGCTGCTTGAAGCCAGTCTGGAGCTGATTTTTCCGCTGCCATTTATCGAAGACCAGCGGCAGATACGCTCCGTCGTGTTTTTCGACGGCGGCAACGTGTTCAATACGAACTGCGCGGATATCAGTATCGACTGTAATACCCTCACAACAGACGAGATCCGTTACGCAGGCGGTATCGGTGTCACCTGGTTAACCGGGCTCGGCCCCATGACGTTTGCCTACTCAAAGACCTTTAATGATCAGCCTGGTGATGATCGCGAAGGGTTCCAGTTTGAACTGGGAGCTACTTTTTAGTGCTTGTAGTTTTCTAACCAGCAGCCAGACAGGAGCCAGTCAAGAGCCAGTGGGTGGCGGGCTGCCAATCTCGGCGGTTCGTTTACTCGCAGGGAACCTGCTAATATTCTCTGATCCGCCCAAGGGTATTAGGGCACTAAATCAAGTCTGATCAGTCTAAATAGACGAATACCAGCTAACTAATCCGAGTCAGGAGAAATCCCTAGAATGAGCCTTATTTCCAAAACCTTGCGTGCCAGAGTGCTACCTCTCGCCGTCGCTTTTGCAAGTCTGTTTGCAAGTATGTTTGTTAGCACCAGCGCCCATGCAGAGCTCAATATTGCAGTGCTAAATACCCAACGTGCGGTGCTTGAAAGCGACGAAGCCAAGGCCATGATCGACAAGATCCGGGCAGACGTTGAGCGTGACGAGCAGGCCGTGAAAAAACTGGGTGAAGAGATTCAGAAAATCACTTCCCGCCTGCAGAAAGATGCGGACACGCTGTCCAATTCTGAAAAACGCAAGATGCAAAAAGACATCGAAGACAAGCAGATCGATTACCAGTTCCAGGTCAATAAGCTGCAAAAAGAAGTCAACGATCGCCAGCAAGAAATCTTTGCCCAGCTTGCTCCTAAAGTGGATGCCGTGTTGAAAGACATGATTGAAGCCAACGGCTACGACCTGATCGTGCAGCGCTCTGAATTGCTCTATGCAAAACAGAAGCACAACATTACGCGCCAGGTCACCGAGCGGCTGAACAAAAAGCGCTAGGAAACCGCGCCGCTTAGATCATGGCCGGAACTCGTGAGTTCACAATTGCTGAACTTGCGCGTTTGGTGGATGGCATTGTGGAGCCAGCGAGCGCCGTTGACCAACGCGTTAGCGGCGTTGCTGCGCTCGCCGATGCGACGGCGGGGCAGCTGACGCACCTCTCTTCGCCGGCTTATCAGGCCGCGCTACCAACCACCCAGGCAACCGTTGTGGTACTGCGCAATGCTGATCTGCCGCGCTGTCCGGTTGCCGCGATAGTCGTCGACAATCCCTATTGGGCGTATGCCCGTTTGACCCAGTGTTTTGAAGTTCTGCCCTCTGTCGCCCCTGGCGTGGACCCAACCGCGAGCGTCGCAACATCTGCCGAGCTCGCGCCGGGAGTCAGTGTGGGGGCGGGGGCAGTGGTTGCTGCGGGCTGCGCGCTTGCAGCGGGCGTGGTTATTCATCCACGAGCCGTGATTGGTGAGCAGTGTCGACTGGAAACGGGGGTGGTTGTGCATTCCGGGGCGGTTCTTGGAGCAGGTGTGCAGATTGGTGCAGACAGCACGATTCATCCCAATGCGGTGATTGGTGCCGAGGGCTTCGGCTATGCCCCAGACGCTTCGGGGGTGCTTGAGCGCATTGCGCAATTGGGCAGCGTGATTCTGGGGCGCAATGTGAGCGTTGGCGCCGGCAGCAGCATCGATCGGGGCGCATTAGGCGATACGCGCATTGGCGATGGGGTAAAAATCGATAATCAGGTGCAGATCGGTCACAATTGCAGCATCGGCAATCACACTGTGATCTGTGGTTGTTGTGGCATCGTCGGTAGCACCACCATAGGCGCCCATTGTGTGCTTGGCGGCGGGGTCGGTGTGGGCGGTGATGGCCCAATCAGCCTGTGTGATGGTGTAATGGTCAGTGGCATGACACATGTGTCGCGGTCAATCGATAGCCCCGGCGTTTACTCTGGTGGTGTGTTGCACGATGAGACCAGACGTTGGAAGCGCAATGCTCTGCGCTTTGCTGGGCTGGACGGTTTAGCCAGACGGGTGCGGGCACTTGAGAAGCTGCTGAAGAAGACCTAAGTATAGGTAAGTGCGGCTAAGTACGGGTAGGCAGACACAGGAAGTCGCTGCGCTGGTTTGTAGATTCGAGTAAGGGGATTAGACATCAATATCGAAGAGATCATGGACTACCTGCCACATCGGTACCCGTTGCTGCTGGTAGATCGTGTGACTGAGCTTGAGGTCGATAATTTTGTTGCCGGCTACAAAAACGTCAGCATCAACGAGGACTTTTTCACCGGCCATTTCCCTGGTCGCCCGATTATGCCCGGTGTGCTTATTATCGAGGCCATGGCTCAGTTGTCCGGGCTGCTGGCGTTCAAATCAAAAAACAAGAAACACTCAGATGGTGTGCTGTGCTATCTCGCGGGCACGGATAAGGCGCGATTTAAGCGTCCAGTGGTACCCGGCGATCAGCTCAAAATGCGCAGCGAGTTTCGCGCAGACCGGCGGGGTGTCATGAAATTTCATTGTCAGGCCCACGTCGACGATGAGCTTGCGTGTTCGGCAGACATCACCTGCATGGTCATGATGCAGGACGACGTCTGACCGTGAGCCACGGCCAGGGCGCAGTGGATCCCCGGGCAATCGTTGACCCGAGTGCCACTATTGCCGACAACGTTACCCTGGGTGCGTGGAGCGTGATTGGTGAAGGCGTGCAGATAGGCGCCAATAGCGTGATTGCTCCCCATGTTGTTGTGCAGGCCGGTTCACGCATCGGTGCGAACTGTCGTATTGGACCCTTCAGCGTGCTGGGCGCCGATCCACTCGCACCGATGTTTCTTGCGCAGGTAACGACGCGCGAGCCGCTGGTGCTTGGTGATGACGTGTTGGTCCACGCCCAGTCCAGAGTGATCGGCGATGTTGCTGACGGCGTGGCCGTTGCGGGTTCGCCCGCTGCTCCTGTCGAACTGCCGGGTTGATTGCCAGTGTGCGCCCACTGAAGCTCGGAATCGTTGCTGGCGAACCCTCCGGCGACCGCCTTGGTGCGGGTCTTGTGAGCGCGTTGCAGCGCAGCCATGCGGACACGCCTGTGGAGCTCTATGGGGTGGGTGGTGACCTGCTGGCAGACTGTGGTCTTAACTCGCTGGTTGCGCTGGCGGAGCTGTCGATGCACGGGTTTGCCGAGCCGCTCCAGCGATTGCCCTTTTTGTGGTCGTTGCTGCGGCGGATAGAAGAGCAAATGCTCGATGAGCGGGTGGATGTGTTTGTCGGTGTCGACTTCAACGTGTTCAATCTGTTACTGGAAGGGCGCTTAAAGCGGCGCGGGATTCCCGTGGTGCACTATGTCTCACCGTCGGTGTATGCGTGGCGGCGGGGCCGTACCCATCGTGTAGCGCGGAGCTGCGATGTGCTGCTGACCCTGTTTCCGTTTGAACCACCCCTGTACGTCGACACGCCGGTGCGAGCCGTGTTTGTTGGGCATCCGCTAGCGGACGAGATAGAACCTGCCACAAACCCGATCGATGACCAGACCCGGCGCGCGCACGCGCGGCAACTTTTTGACTTGCCCCCTGGCGACTCACCGGTGGTGACGCTTATGCCAGGTAGCCGCACCAGTGAGGTGCGGCAGATGTTACGGCCGTTTCTGCACACAGCCTTGCTGGTTCTTGAGCAACAGCCTGGGGCACGCTTTTTGTTGCCCTGTGCCAGTGCAGAGATCGAAACGCAGGTGCGCGAAGCGCTCTCGAAGCGCGAGTTTGCCGCTCTGCCTATGATCCCGGTCGACGGCCAGGCACGGGAGGCGTTGCGAGCCAGCGATGCGGCACTCATAAAATCTGGCACCAGCACGCTTGAGGCCATGTTACTGGGTGTCCCAATGGTGGTGGCGTATCGCCTTCCTGCTGTGACCTATCAGATTGTCAAACGGCTGCTGCGCACGAACTTTGTTGCGTTGCCCAACATCCTCGCCGCTGAGGAACTGGTGCCCGAACTGTTGCAGCATGACATGCAGCCAGCCAAGCTCGCGCTGGCGTTGCGCGCCCAGTTAAGTGACCGGCAGTTACTCGCAGCGCCGTTAAACAGTGCAGCGAGCGCCAGTATAAAGGCTCGCTTTGCCGCGATTCATCAGTCGCTGCGGTGTAATGCGAGCGTGAACGCCGCGGGCGAGGTGTTACGGCTGGTGCGCAGCCGCGCATAGCCCAGTGGTTCAGAGAGTGTCTCAGCCCCCGTCCCAGTAATTGGCCCAGTAAATGCGGAGAGTAACCAGTGCAGCGTCAATCCACACGAAATTCTGTGACCCAGCTTGTTTCTGTCGCCGGCGTAGATGAAGTGGGCCGCGGACCACTCGCAGGCCCAGTCACGGCGGCCGCGGTCATTCTGGATCCGGCGCGTCCTGTGTTTGGGCTGCGGGATTCCAAACGCCTGACAGAGCGTGCGCGCGATCGGCTCGCAGGCGAAATCCGGGAGTCAGCGATTGCTTACAGTGTGGCGCATGCCAGCGTAGCCGAGATCGACGAGATCAATATTCTTAAGGCCTCGATGTTAGCGATGCAACGCGCGGTTGCGGCGCTAACAACCGCACCAGAGCTTGCCTTGATCGACGGCAATCGCGCGCCTGAGGTTTCTTGTGCGACCGAGGCGATAGTAAGAGGGGACGACCGGGTCGCCTGCATCAGCGCGGCCTCCATATTGGCCAAGGTCTCGCGCGATGCATTAATGGTAGAGCTGGCACAGCAATGGCCTGGCTATGGCTTTGAACAACATAAGGGCTACGGTACGGCGCTGCATCGGCGTAAACTGCAGGAGTTGGGTGTGACGCCGGCGCATCGCCGCAGCTTCGCCCCGGTGCGAGCCGTGCTGGATTAACAAGACTAACCGCGCACAGAGACAGGAGAGGAATTACGCGATGGCCGAAGCCGTCAGTCAAACGTTGTCGAGTACAGGTGGCTTTGTCCATCTGCGAGTGCACTCGGAGTACTCGCTGGTGGATGGTCTTATCAAACCGAAGGCACTCGCCAAACAGGCCGCGGCGGCAAACATGACTGCGGTGGCCATCACGGACCGGGGTAATTTTTTCGGCCTCATCAAGTTTTACGATGCGGCGCGCGCAGCGGGCGTCAAACCGTTGGTAGGCGCTGAGCTCTGTTACCGCCACGGTGAAAATCTATACTACACGACCCTGATTGCCTGTAACGACGCCGGCTATCGAACGTTAAAGCAACTCACCAGCGAGCTTTACGTGGGCGCCGAAGAGCGTGGTGTCGTCGAGCGTGACACTCTGCTCGCCCGTGCGGCAGGACTTATCTGTCTGTCAGGTGCCGACAGCGGCGACGTTGGCGCTGCACTTGCCGGTGGTGACATGGGCCTGGCGACCGAGCGAGCGCAGGCTTGGCAGAGTGCATTTGGTGACCGATTTTATATTGAGCTGCAACGCCTTGGGCGACCCGGCGAAGAAGACTACATAGATGCGGCAGTAACCCTCGCTGCGCAGGCCGGGCTCCCGGTGGTGGCAACCAACCCGGTTTGTTTCGTTGCCGCCGAGGATTTTGAAGCGCATGAGACACGCGTTTGCATTCAGCAGGGGCGCGCATTGAACGACCCACGTCGCGAACGCACGCACACCAGTTCGCAATATTTGAAATCAGCAGAAGAAATGGCCCTGCTGTTTGCCGATTTACCCAGCGCGATTACCAACACCGTGGAGATTGCGCGGCGCTGTAACCTCGAGATCGAGCTTGGCAAATACTATCTGCCGAACTACCCCGTGCCTGCTGGCCTGGGGCTTGAAGAGTTTCTTGAGCAGTGTGTGCAGGAAGGGCTTGATAAGCGCATGCAGATTGTCCGGGAGCGGGAGCCCGGTTTTCAAACCGAGCAGGCCCCGTCACTCGAAAAAGAGTACGCCGAGCGCATGCGCTTCGAGCTCGACGTCATTAATCAAATGGGCTTCCCCGGTTATTTCCTGATCGTGATGGAGTTCATTCAGTGGGCAAAGGAGAACAAGATCCCGGTGGGTCCGGGGCGTGGCTCTGGTGCGGGTTCGCTGGTGGCCTGGGCGTTGGGCATTACTGATCTTGATCCCATTGCCGGCAAGCTGCTGTTCGAGCGCTTTCTAAATCCGGAACGGGTATCCATGCCCGACTTTGATGTCGACTTTTGCATGGAAGGACGAGATCGGGTCATTGCGCATGTGAGTGAGCTGTACGGCAAAGATGCCGTCAGTCAGATTGCTACTTTCGGCACTATGGCCGCAAAGGCGGTGGTACGGGATGTTGCGCGGGTGCAAGGCAAGCCTTATGGCATGGCCGACAAGCTGTCCAAGCTGATTCCGTTTGAGGTTGGCATGACGCTCGAAAAGGCGCACGAGCAGTCGGAAGAGCTGCGGGCGTTTATCGCTGAAAGCGAAGAGGTCAGCGAAATCATGGACATGGCGTACAAACTGGAAGGCGTTGTCCGCAACGTGGGGAAGCATGCGGGTGGGGTAGTTATTGCGCCCACAGAGCTCACCGAGTTTACGCCGCTGTATGTGGATGACAGCAGTTCTGGTCTTGTTAGCCAATACGACAAAGACGACGTGGAAAGTGCAGGACTTGTGAAGTTTGACTTTCTGGGTCTTAAAACCCTGACAGTGATCGACTGGGCCGTAGATCTTGTGAATGCGGCGCAAGATGCCGATCAACCGCCGCTCGCTATCGAAGATATTCCGCTTGATGATGCGAGAACTTTCCAGCTGCTAAAGAACGCTGCAACCACGGCGGTGTTTCAGCTTGAATCGCGCGGCATGAAAGACCTGATTCGCAAACTGTTGCCGGATACGATGAACGACATCATTGCACTGGTGGCAATCTACCGGCCAGGACCCATGCAAACTGGCGCGGATCAGGACTACATAAATCGCAAACATGGGCGCGAACCTATTGTGTACGTTCATGAGTCTCTCGCAGAAGTCCTGCAAGAAACCTACGGCGTGGTGCTCTATCAGGAGCAGGTGATGCAAATCGCCCAGGTGCTTGCAGGATTCAGCCTGGGGCAGGCCGACCTGTTGCGCCGGGCGATGGGGAAAAAGAAGCCCGAAGAAATGGCCCGGGTGCGCAAGCAGTTTTTGGCCGGCACACTTGCACGCAAGGTTGATGAGCGGCTTGCGAACGAGATTTTCGACCTCATGGAGAAGTTTGCGGGCTATGCCTTCAACAAGTCGCATTCTGCCGCCTATGCACTGGTGTCGTATCAAACAGCCTGGCTGAAAGCCAACCATCCCGCAGAGTTTATGGCCGCCACCCTGTCTGCCGACATGCAGCACACCGACAAGGTGGTCACGCTCATTGATGAGATTCGGCGCATGGAGGTGCGCTTCCTCCCGCCATCCATAAATCGCGGTGACTATCGCTTTTCGGTGGTCGATGGTCAGGTGGTTTATGGGTTGGGTGCGATTAAGGGCGTTGGTCAAGGACCAGTAGAGGCGATCGTCGAGGCGCGCCACGCGAATGGCGAGTTTGCTGACTTAAATGACTTTTGCCGGCGGGTGGACAGCAAGAAGGCGAACAAACGGGTGCTCGAAGCACTGATTAAATCGGGTGCGATGGATTGTTTCGCAACCCAGCGCGCGTGCGGCACAACCAAAGATCTCGACGCCGTGCGCGCACGGTTGTTGGCGGAAGTGCCGGAGGCGGTGCAGGGGGCCGACCAGGTGCTGCGCAATCTCGATGCCGGCATGACCGATATGTTTGGCGATGTCGCGCCAGCGCCAGCCCGGGTCGAGGTGGCCAAACTGAGCAAGAAGGCGCGACTGGAAGGTGAGCGCGATACCCTGGGTCTGTACCTCACTGGCCACCCCATTGAAGACTACCTGCCCGAGCTTGCGCACTTCTGCCCCAAGCGCATCAAGAACCTCAGCATCGATCATGGCAAACAGCTGATTGCCGGGTTGGTCGTTGGGTTGCGCACCATGCAGGGCCGCCGCGGCACGATGGGGTTTGCTTCGCTCGATGATCAGTCGGGTCGGGTGGAAATATCCATGTTCTCCGACGTGTTTGAGAACAACAAGCACAAGATTCAAAAGGATGCCCTCTGTGTTGTTCAGGGTGACGTCCAGGGTGACGAATACTCCGGTGAACTGAAGGTGAGAGTATCGGATGTCTTCACGATAGAAGAAGCTCGGGTGCGGTTTGCGCGCTGCATCGAGGTGAAGTTGCACGATGGCGAAGAGGACATTGCGACCCAGCTAAAGGACTTGCTGGCGCCGCATCTGGATGGCCAAGCCAGCAGTGTACTGCCCGTGCGCGTGAACCTGCGTGGCGCCGGTGCGTGCGGCGAGCTTGAGTTGCCACCAGAGTGGTCGCTGCGACCCTCTGACGAGTTACTGCACAGCCTGCAGGCAGAGCTGGGCAATGACCGGGTTAGTTACTGTTACCAGTAGCGCGCCGCTGCTAACGGCCTGCCGCGCAGAGCGAGCATTGCTTGCGTCTAGCGCGCGTATTTGGGTGGCGTTGAGTGGTGGGGCAGACTCGACGGCGTTGTTGCACGCCGTGCTTGCGGCAGATCTGGGTGTGCCCATTAGCGTGACCCATGTTAACCACGGCGTACAACAACAGGCCGAAGAGTGGGTGCAACACTGCCGTGAACTGTGCGCCCGGCTTGG
>CAZSYU010000089.1:0-16508 GCA_964611345.1 uncultured Pseudomonadales bacterium | reverse complement strand
GTACAGACCCGGCTATTCGCGATGTAAGCCCGAACTGTCTTGGCAACTTCTACGCAGCCTCTGCCGATGGTGGAACGAATCAAATTTGGGTTGACGGAGACGGAAACCTCGTAGAACCTGATCAAGAACTAGACGCCTATGGGGCTGCGTTGCGTTTAACCTATGAGCATGAACACTTTACATTAAAAACCATCACCTCTTTCCGTGGCTTTGATTCCTCTTTCTTTAATAGTAGCCCCGCTCCCGTTTTCATCGCGTCAAATAACAACGAGCGATTTGATGTTGATCAGTTCTCCCAAGAGATCACCTTAGAAGGACGCTTCCTAAATGATCGTGCAAATTGGATCCTAGGCGGTTTCTATTTCACAGAAGACGGTGTCGAAAGAGTGAGAACTGTCTTCCCATTAGCCCCTCCTTCCTTCAATGTTAGTAGAAATTTCCTGCCAACTGGTGGGATTGAAGAGAGATTTGTTGATAACGAATCTTTGGGTGCCTTTGGCCAACTCGCTTATGACATTACAGATACTCTTACCCTTACAGGTGGTATTCGTGTAACCAATGAAACCAAAGAGGTTTTAGTTGAAACCACATTTGTGAATGTCGCAGAGGACACGGTAGTGGGCGTGGTTTCGGATGAACTTGACATCACAGAGCCAAACTTCCTAGTCAATCTGTCCTGGACTGCTACGAATAATACATTGGTTTACGCGCAATTCTCTGATGGTTTTAGAAGTGGCGGCTTCCCTGCCAGAACACCACCTGGATCAACTATTCCGTTTGAAGAACTTGTCTATGATCCTGAATTTGTTGATTCATTCGAGATTGGTGTCAAAACGACTTTGTTTGATGGGGCCGTGCGCGCCAATTTGGCTCTATTTAGATCTGAATATACAGATCAGCAGATTAACGCGACTGAGGTTGACCCACAAAATGGCCCTGTTCTAACGGTTGCCAACATCGCTGACTCTGTAATTCAAGGTATTGAATTAGAAGCCAACTGGCTTGTAACTGACAATTTTAGAATTGACGCCTCCGTTGGTTATCTGGATGCCGAACTCGACGACATCACTGCCGATGGCGGCGTATTCATTCTTAACGACAATTCAAATATTCGCAGGGATATTACGAACGACGATGATATTGAATTGCCCAACTCGCCAACATGGCAACTCAACGTGGGTGCTAACTATTCGATTTACACCTCTATTGGCGAATTTAGAAACCGCTTCGATGTTATTCACGAAGGATCACAGAACACGAGTATCGGTAATTATAACTTTACTCAAATTCCGAGCACCACGCGGCTCAATTACTTCTTAACGTACCTACCCAATGATAATTTCGAGATTACCGTTGGGGGCCGTAATTTAACCGATGATGAGGATATTATTGGTGCTGCACTTGCTACGGGACCAGGTGCGGTCGGATCGAATGTCATTAGACGTGGTCGTGAACTTTTCGCGCAGCTGAAATATTCTTTCGGCGGATAAGATGGCGTATTGAATAAATAGACCATTACGTTGAATAAAAAGGCGCTGCTTGCAGCGCCTTTTTACCAACCAGGTTTAACTAGTTAGTCGCCTTTGCTTTTAGCTTTTGCTCTTACCTGGGCCGCGTTGCGCACCAGTTCTGTCCAAACTGGCCGAGTTTCCGGAACACGGACCTCATAGTCCCACCCATCATCCGTTGCATTGCGAAAGTGCTCCTCAGGATGGCCCAGGGGGTCGGGATTGCGCGGGAAACGCACATCAGGAATAGACTCAAGCTTCGCAATGAGTTCTTCCGCTTTCTCGGGCATTTCCTCCAGCAGATTGTTGGTCTCGTAGGGATCTTCTACGACATTGAACAGGCCAAGCGTTGGGGGCGTTTTTTGCCCGCGTTTTTTATGGGTAATGTACTTATAGGGCCAATCTATCGCTGCCCTGGAAGGGCCGGTCGCAATGGTCGTGACCTGGCGTTCGATTTGTTCGCCCTTGCCCAGGGCCGCCCACATATTCTGGCCGTAAGGATCGACCACGTCTGCAGGATCTCCCCCTACCGCTTCCAGGAGCGTCGGCAGCCAGTCGTGAACCACGACTGGTTGGTCGAGGCGAGAACCGCCTTCTATGCGTCCTTCCCAGTACAGGAAGCCCGGCACGCGTATACCACCTTCAAAGGAGCCACCTTTTTCGCCACGCAGTTTGCCGTTGTTGGCCCCCAACCTGATCGCACCGCCGTTATCGCTGGAAAAAACGACAATAGTGTTCTCAAGCATTCCCTGCGTTCGCAGTGCGCCAATGAGTTCCCCTACCCCTTGATCCATCTGGGTCACCATTTCGGCGTAAACCTTGCGATCACCAGCCTCAACGTCATCGTTTAGCCCCGAATCTGACGGGGTATATTGCAAAGGCGAATGGGGTGCGTTGTAGCTAAGGTACATAAAGAAGGGACGATTCGGGTCGCGTGATGCCACGACACGCAGCGCATCTGCGGTCATCAAATCTGTCGCATGACCTTCTTCTCGAAGGGATTCACCGTTACGCTGCCAGTCGAAACCGCCGCCATACATATGCGTGTAGAAGTCGATCCAGCCGCCCAAAAAGCCATAAAAATAATCAAAGCCTCGAGCATTCGGCCAGTGGTCGGTCGTGACCAAACCAAGGTGCCACTTGCCGATCATAAAGGTCTGATAGCCCATGTCTTTGAAGTACTCGGGCATGAGTTTCAAATCGAGTGGCAGCCCCACATTTTCCTGGATCGGCCCTACCACGCCATAAGCTAGCGGATTTTGCCCCGTTAGCAATGCAACCCGAGTTGGGCTGCACACCGAGTACACATAGTTTCTGTCGAGAATCATACCTTTGGCAGCGATGTCATCGAGGTTTGGCGTCGCAATTTCCCCGCCCGTAAAACCGACATCGGCATAACCCAGATCGTCGACCAGGATAAATACAACATTGGGTTGAGCTTGCTGCTGGGCTGTTGCGACTGGCACCGCTACGTTGGGAACATCCGAGCAGCCTGCAAGCAATGCCAGACCGATAAGAAAAGCTGGAATTTTTTTACACATAGACTTCTACCGAGTAACAGCCGCTTCAGTTTTGGCCGCTTCATAGACAACGCGTCCACCAACCATAGTCAACACCGACTCAAGGTCCTTGATTTCATCTGCTGGTACCGTCATGTAATCAGCACTCAGCACCGCAAGGTCTGCGAACTTACCGACCTCCAGGGTGCCAATATCATTTTCCTTGAAAAGTATGAACGCATTAGTTCGGGTGTGAGCAACGAGAGCATCCTCTCGCGACACAGTATCCTCAAACAGAGTTTTGCCATTGACTGTCTTTCCAGAAACCGCCCAGCCCAGGGTCACAAAGGGCTGCCAGGGCGTCACAATGGTGCCGTCTGAACCCAGCCCCCAAATCACACCCAGCTCCTGCATGCGCTGCATGGGTGATTGCAGAGTGGGTGGCAAGGTTTGAGACACCGAATGGACTGCCGCAGTAACGCCGAGGTCACGCATGCGTATCAGCGTTGCATCAGACTGGTTGAACAAATGCTCCAACGTCCAGCGCAGCGGCGCAATCGGAATGTCTTTGTTGATTTCTTCCCAGACATCAAGCGCACTGTTAGCAGTTTGATCCTTCATGGTGTGTTCGTTCATGCGAAATCCCTGCTCCGCGGCGGCGCGAGAGATTCTGCCAAACTGCCGCATAACTTCGTCTGGATACACGGTGGTGGTCGGAGGCCCGTCAAAGAATGGCAGGTAGGCATGCTCACCAATGCCCAGAAGCCCGGTGTAGTCGCCGTTGTTGGCTTTACTGGACTTAATCAACGCAATGGCAGCGGTGGCGTCTTCTTCGTTATAGGCCTCGTATTTAAGCGTGTGCCAAACGCGCATGTTTAGCCCTTCTTCTTGCAGCATTTCATCAAGAAGTTTGATATCGCCTTCTGGCGGCCGCCCCACATCATAAACGCTAGTGAGACCACCACGGTTGAATCGAGTGATGACGTCTCGCACGTTTTGTTTGATCTGCTCACGACTCGCATTGGTTATCTGTTCGTTGAATTTGCCATAGGGTGGCTGAGGATTAATAAATTCGCCTTTACCAAATTTGGCGCCGTGAGAGGCATCAACCCCTACCGCATTGAGAGCGAGCGTGTTGGCGTAAGCGCCGAAGTACACAAGTTGTAAAAAGAGGGGGTTGTTTGGCGCCACCTTGTCGAGTTCTTCGAGCGTAAAGTCACCAGGCTGATCCGCGAACTGCTGTGGCCACCAACCGCCTTGCACCATCAGCCATTCGCCGGGCTTGGCGCTTGCTGCTTTGGCTGCAAGAATATCCAGTGCGTCCTGGCGTTTACTCACGCCGTCAATACGCGCTTGCACGTGCCAACTTTGACCGGCACGGATAAAGTGGATGTGGTTGTCGATCAGTCCTGGAATAACCGTTTTTCCTGCCAGATCCACCACCTTAGTGGCGTCGCCAATGAGCCCTGCCACTGACTCGCGATCACCGACCGCGGCGATGCGCTCGCCTTTGACGGCCAGTGCACTGACGATGCTAAAGTCATCGTCAACAGTGAGAATTTTGCCATTTACAAAAACCGTGTCGGCGTCATCCTGCGCAGCCGCAGCCACGCTTGCCGCAGCTTCGGTCGCAGATTCCTGCAAACTGCTGCAAGCTGAAAGGGTCAACAGCGCAGCAGCAATCGCCGCGTAGAGTGTGCGTTTCATGGATTTTCCCCTCGTGTTCTTGCTTTCGTCCAGAACAGCCTAAATGTAGATAAAAATTAGATTTAATTAATATAATCGATATATTAAAGGAGATGAAGTACCATACAACCACTCGTCTCACTAGCACTAGCCCGATTAACGCGCACCCTATTATCGCTCTCATCTAAGCGTGTCATTTAGGAGAGATTGAGTTTGCAAGACACGTCTAACAGCTACGGCTGGGTTTCAATCCTGCTGCATTGGCTCACCGCTATCTGGGTTCTGAGCCTGTGGTTTTTAGGCAACTCAAGTCAAAGCCTGGCCGCGAGCAATTCTGCATCCCTGTCTGCATGGCATGTTTCAATGGGTACTGTTGGCATTGTGCTAATTGCCCTGCGCATCTGGTGGCGTTGGCGTTCGGGACACCCTCGTATCGAAGGCCAATCTAGTCTCATGCACGGCATCGGCAAATTGGCGCACTACGCCATGTTGTTTGCCATCGTTGTGTTGGTGATTAGCGGGCCACTGATTCCGTGGTCAGTTACGGCGCCGCTTATTCTGTTTGAAACTATCGCAGTGCCTAGTCCTTTCGTTGCGCGACTCGACTTCGCTGAGCAAATACGCGAGCTTCATTTTCTGGCATCAACAACTATCATAATCATCTCCACCCTCCACATCGCAGGCGCCTTCAAACACATGATGTTTAACGACGATGAGACCTTTATAAGAATGCTGGTCCCACGGAAGCAATAATCGCCGACAGTTCGAGCAGGCTCCATAAGCCATAGCCCAGGCGAAATTATCGATATATATTGACGCTTGGGCATTTTGTAGTTTATATGCTGCCTAGTGGAAGATAGTAGCTATACTGCGAGCTGACCGCAGGAAGCGCGGCGAGCTCAGCCGGTTCGCCGTTGAATATCCGGAGGGGACCAAGTGCAAGAGGCGAGTGACGATCTGTTAGACCGACTACGCCTCTGTTTGCTTTGCTGTCGGTTGGGCGTCTTTCTGTCGTGCCTGGCCAGGTCGCCTTTGGCACAACCAACCAACGTTCTGAGGAAAAGCCATGTATAGATTTAACCGACATAAGACCATTCATAAGGCCATTGCACTGCCGATAGGTGCATTGGCAATTTGCACAAGCGCCTGTAGTTATACCGGAGCGCAAAACGCCGTTGCCGAAACGCAAGTTGCCGCATCCCAAGCCCAAGTCACAACGACCAAGGCGCAGATCGTCGTTGTGGATGAAGCCGGCGGGGACTCATACATGGTGGGCCCCAAGGGTGACGCCGAAGTAAAATTCAAACTGCACGCCAGCGACACGAACAACGCTTATGAAGTGATTACTGAAGATCACCCCATAGGTTTTGAATCAGAGCCACATGTCCACCCTACGGGTTCAGAGACCTTTTATATAATCAAAGGCAACTACGATTATAGACTGGGTGACAAAACTGGCACCGTCGGTCCAGGCGCCGTACTGCATGTCCCGCCCAATACCGTTCATGTTATTCATTCGAAAAATGAGGGCCGAGTGTTGATGGTTTATTCGCCACCTGAGTTAGAGACGAGAACCAAGGCGCTGAGCTCTATGACGGAGGAAGAAAAGGCGGTACCGGGTGCTGTACGCGCCAAATTGGCAGAGTACGGGCACGTGGGCGTAGACGAGTAACGGTCTACGCAGATAGTGAGTACGAGAAACACCGAGTCCAATTTTGGATCCGTGGCCAAATGGTTCCACTGGGTAACCGCGGCCTGTTTCCTTGTGTGTTTCCTGGTGGTTTGGTTCCGCCACTACATTGCCGAATTCAAATCCGACGCCTGGCACAGCTCCCTTGATTACCACATCATGGCGGGCTGGACCGTATTGGCTCTGGTCCTGCCTCGGCTCTATTGGCGCTACAAGAACGTTCAACCCCTGGAACCGCCTGGGTCGAAATTGGAACATCTCGGCGCCAGATTAGGGCACTGGGCGCTCTACGCCATGATGATCGTTATGCCAGTCACGGGATACATGGGGACGCATGACGACTCGAACATCTACGGTCTGTTCGCCATCCCTACGCTACAAGACACGGCTCTATGGCGGGTGGTGTTTGTTGGCATGTTTGGCCTGAACTGGGACCAGGTTGAGGCATTCGCCGATTTGGTCCACAAGGACATTCTGGGTGCCTGGTTTTTGTGGATTCTTATTTTGATCCACATCGGTGCGGGTTTGTATCATCACTACGTGAAAAAGGATACGACCCTGGTCCGCATGCTACCCGGGTCGTCTGCTCCTGAGACACCCGAGACAGAAGAGACTTAGCGCCGGCTCAGCGTACGAATCGAGATGCTGCGTCCACGTGACATTCAAACGGGTACATCGGCTCGTCATCCGCCACTCGTCGCGCTGTCATCGTCCCAGTGTAGGGTTCTTTCAGATAAACCGGGTCCGTGACTGTGAAAGTCAGGCTTAAGGTGGTGCCGTCATCGCTCACGGAGTAACGCTCTACAACGGTTTTCAGGGGACTTGAGGGATAATCCACCCGCTTTTTGCCTCTGGGTTGAGCGGCAGCACCCAGTCCCCAGCGTGACACCGGGTATTTACTGCTCTCGATCACCAATTCATCGCCATCGATACGCGCCGCCGCAATTCCCATCCAACCCGTCTCCTCAACCGCTACTTGCGGGGAATTCAGCGGAATAGACCGAGTAACGCTATAGGCTTCGTGGATGAACTCAATCTTGCCACCTTGCATCCGAATATCCGTCATGTAAGGCGATATCTGCAAATCGGGAATGGTCGCAGGTTCGCAGATCGTTGCCGGAGATAGCGCTGGGATGTAACTGGCTTCGGCCAGCAAGCCGACTTCGTTTAGCGGCAATGGTGGAAAGTTGTGCAAATGTGGCAAAGGCGAATACCAGCGACCGAATACCGCTTTGACACCAGCGGATGAATTCGCGGCAGTTGCAACATCGTCCTTGGTAACTTCACCGTATCGCTTGCCTCGTGCGTCGACAAAGCTAATACCGTAGACAAATTTTCGATTGGGTTTTCGATTCGGCCAAGCTGATACCGAAATACGATCTCCGACCTTAAAGGTATCCTGGTTGATCCCCATGCGGCTCATATGAACCTTGGAACCCAACTCAACTTCCCAATTTTCAATCTTGCCGTCTTCCCCTTTAACGTCGACAAAAAAGAAGGAGTGAGGATTTCTGCTAACGAACTTTGTTAGCACGCCCTTCATCTCATAGGTCTTGCTTGGATCAAAATGAGAAGAAAATGAGTGATGTGCATTGGCACCGCTTGAGACAAACCCAAAGATTGTTAAGACTAAACCGAAACTAACGTTCTTCATGGTCGACTCCAGAGTATTTCGAGACACACCGCGCTATTAGCCCTGAACACTATTTCGCCAGCTCTCGATGCCGATTCGCCGCTACCAGGTGATTACTCAGCTTTTTTCTTAAATCCTCAATGTCCTGATCAGTCCACTTCTGAAAGCCCTCGCCACTTTTAAAGCCCAGGCGGCCGGCGGCAATGTACTCATCTAACACGGGATGAGGGCCTGCGCTGCGATCGAGCTCAGGAATGATGGTCTCGTGTATATCCAGCGTCAGATCCAGACCCACCATATCTGCATTTTCCAGGGGCCCTAGAGCCGCCAAGCGCATGCCGAAGCTGTTTTTCACGCAGTAGTCGAGCGTTGCGGCATCGCAGATACCCTCGGCAACCATTGCGATCGCCTCCCGCCACAGCGCATGTTGCAATCGGTTAGCCACGAAGCCAGGGCGCTCCTTCTTGATGTGCGCCGGTTCATTGCCCACAGCACTCAACAACATCATCGTTTGTGCAACCGTCGCGTCGTCGGTGTTTTGCCCTTGAATGACTTCGACCAAAGGCACCAGATAGGGTGGGTTCCACCAATGCGTGCCGACCATTCGATGCGCGCTCGCAAGCCCATCGGCAATTTGGGTAATTGGGATTACAGACGTGTTACTGGCCAATATGGCGTCTGCTGGTGCGAAGCGCTCGAGGTCTGCGAAGATGGAACGCTTGAGCTCCAGTTTCTCGGGAGCCGCTTCGGTTACATAGTCTGCGTTGGCCACCGTTGTTTCGAATTGGACTGATACTTCTATGCGCTGAACAATGGAAGTATCCAAACCCATCAAGGTGAGATTGTGTGCGACTCGATCATGCAACGAACCCCGCGCCTGGTCATCGGGTTCAAAGACGATCACCGAATGCCCGGCAGAGGCAAACACCTGGGCAATTCCAGCCCCCATCAGTCCCCCGCCTAGCACCGAGATCTTTTGCATTGTGTTCATCCAGCCGTATAACCGCCGTCTGCGTAAACAATATGGCCCGTGTGAAAATTCGAAGCGGCGCTACACAAAAACAGTAACGGGCCGGCTAGATCTTCTGGCTCGCCGAGGCGGCCCACCGGTACCCGTTGGAGAAAACCCTCGCGTACCGCGTTAGCGTGATCATTATCTTCGAACATCCAGGAGGTAACGGGCGATCGGAACACCGTTGGCGCAAGCGCGTTCACCGTGATGCCAGCCGAACCCCATTCGCAACCCAGCGCTTTCGTCATCCCGTCAAGCGCAGACTTGGAGGTGCAATAGGCCGAATATCCAGCAGGATGACCAAGCTTGCCGCGTGCCGATGAGGTGAACACAACTTTTCCGCCGCGCCCCTGGGTTAGCATCTGTTTTCCTGCTGCCCGAGCCATCAGCCAGGAGCCCTCAACGTTCGCCAACATGAGTTTCTGGAACCGCTCTGGCTCCATATCAACTATCGGGGAGATATCGTTCATGCCTGAGGCCACAACGAGGATATCGATCGACCCGTGGCTCTCAACCGCAGCCGCAGTAATGGCCTGACAATCTTCTTCTGTGTTGGGGCGTCTGGCGACCTCAACGGTGTCTATTCCTTCCGCACGAAGCTCTGTCGCCAACGCCGCCAGAGCGTCGCCACTCCCAGCGGTGACTGTCAATCGTGCACCGGCTCTGCCCAAAGTCGCGGCAGCAACCTGACCAAACGACCCGGTCGCACCGACCACTACCGCGCTTTTGCCGGCAACATCGAACAGTTTGGCGGGGTCGATTTTCGGCAGATTCATGACGACTCGCTAGGGTAAGGCATGATGACCAGCATGCTCGCCACTGTATTGCTCTCATTGATGATTGCACGATTTTCATCGGCAGGAATGAAACAGCTGTCCAGACGCGATAGTGTATGTTTTTCGCCGTTATCCAACTCTATAGTCACTTCGCCTTCTATGACCACATAGATCTTTTCGAGTGGGCTAGAATCCATTTCGGCACCACCGCCCGGCAGAAAGTGCGAAAGACCAGTCCATGCAAACGTGGTCAAGGACGCATCAAATCCTTGCAATCGCAAGCCACGCATATCGAAATGTTTGGGCGCATCATAGCGCTCAGCGTCTTCTAAACGCGTAATCTCCATTAATTGACTCCTCATAATTTAGAAATCTCAATCAATTAAGACTGACCGGTTTCAATACGAAAGTTGCCCGTGGGATCGAGCATTGCAACAAGACGAACAATGCACCCATCACCCTTTTTCCAACGCCAGGGGAAGGCAGCAAAAGTTACCCGCTTGCCTGTCACCTTATCGATGTCGCCACCAATGTTCTCAAAGCCACAAATTCCATTAGACAGGATGATGTTGTGGCAAGGCTCCCACTCTGGAAAGTCTTCGATCACATCACGCCCGGTCTCCGCTTTGTATTCGGCGCATACCTTAGGTAGCAGACCGTCAGGGGCACCCGGACCATGCGGACCAATTGCTGTTGCCAGAGGATGGTCAAGCGCTTGGGTATCGTTGCCAGCCATTTTGACTTTCTTCTCAACAAACCACTCACCGGCTTCTCGCCCAAAGCCCGGCGAGTACCCGTAGTAGTGTTGATTGTCACCGTAATATTTGTGCCAGCCCGTATTGACGATAACGATGTCGCCTTCGCGAACACTCGGCGTTGCTTTTTCCAAATCGTCAGCGGTAATCAACTCCCATTTTTTCTTTGGGATATCCAGCACGACACCAGAGCCGAAGAAATAAGGCAGGGGAACTTCATCCATAAACGGAGTACCAGGAACGACATGAGCAGGGGCATCTATGTGAGTACCTGAATGCATTACCGTCGTGATTTTTTGTGTGAGTACACCTGACTTCGACATGCCATGCAGACGTTCGATTTTTACATCTTCAAAATACGGCCAACAGGGCTGCCCCAACCCCCAGGGGTGACTCAAATCATAGAACTCCAGGCCCATCGCATTGAGAAGGTTGCTCTCCTTAAACTGACACAAACTCTCATCCCGCCAATCACCATCTTGCCAACCGGTCATTTTCGTACCTCTATGCTTTGTTTCTAGCGTTTGCTTTCGATCTCTGATTTTGATCACTGTTTGGGCTTAGGCATCGAATCAGAAGCTACCAAGCTTGACAAACACCCGTCAAATTGTATTGTACTTCAGTTCTAGTAAATCACAATACGGTACGCCTAATCCGCGTTAAACCGCGTTAAACCGCGTAGAGAAATGGTGTAGAGAAACCGGATAGAGAAACCATGGCAAAAAATTCCCGTAAGGTTGCAATTTCCTGCGCAGTGACCGGCGCCATTCACACACCCACGATGTCGGACGCCTTGCCCTATACGGCCGAAGATATTGCCGCGCAGGCAGTTGAAGCGGCGGAAGCGGGTGCTGCTGTACTGCACCTGCACGCTCGGAACC
This sequence comes from uncultured Pseudomonadales bacterium, assembly GCA_964611345.1. Classification (GTDB taxonomy): domain Bacteria; phylum Pseudomonadota; class Gammaproteobacteria; order Pseudomonadales; family Azotimanducaceae; genus JALZVT01. The sequence continues at coordinate 5,068 of CAZSYU010000089.1, read as the reverse complement.
CTAAGGACGGATCTGTTTCACTTGATCCAGATCACTTCATGGGCTTCCTGCCTCAGATCAAGGCACAAACCGATGCCGTTCTGAATATTTCTACTGGCGGCAGCTTACTAACCACCATCGAAGACCGGATCGAGCCTTCAAATGTCGTGTCTCCGGAGATGAGCTCACTCAACATGGGCAGTATGAACTTTTCATTTCATGGCCTTGCGCAGCGCTATGAAAAGTTCAAATTCGACTGGGAAAAGGACTACATCGAACAGTCTGATTCCTACATTTTCAGGAACACCTTTAGAGATATCGCCCAGGTTGAAAAGAGCCTTGGGCAAAAACACGGCGTCAAATTTGAACACGAGTGCTACGACGTAGGCCATCTTTATAACCTCAAGTTTTGTATGGACACTGGCTTGTTCAAGGCGCCCGTCTTTATTCAATTTATATTCGGCATACTCGGCGGCATTGGTGCCGATCTGGATAATCTGACTTTTATGAAGCGAACGGCGGATCGCCTGTTTGGCGAGGATTATCAGTGGTCGGTAATGGCCGCGGGCGGTGCTCAAATTCCATTCGCCACCCAGGCGATTATGATGGGTGGCAACGTACGCGTGGGGCTGGAAGACTCCCTGTTCATCGAACGCGGCAAACTCGCTGAATCGAATGCTCAGCAAGTTAGAAAAATTCGCCGAATAATCGAAGAACTGGGTTTCGAAGTTGCGACACCAGCAGACGTTCGCGAAATGCTGGCGCTCAAAGGCGGTGACAAGGTTGCGTTTTAGCAGTTAGGCCTGCTACGGACTGGTCTTACGCGACTATTTCCTGAAGACTACTTCCTGAATTTAAAGAAGCCACTCGCTAGCAGCAGTAGAAAAGCGATTCCGCCAAAGAGTAACCACGACCCGCCTAACCCGTTATCAGACGAAGAGGCTGCCGGAGAATAGTCGTTGTTCGGTACGACAGCTGCTGCGGGTTGCTTGCTGGCCAGATCGCTCACCAGATCAGCAACGCTCGCGGTATCTTCTATGCTGGCAAAACAGTAAAACAGACCATCGAGACTTGTACTCCCATCCATTTGGCTGCCGGTAGTTACATCGTCGCCACGGCTCGACACTGTCGCGCCGCGTTCTGTCACAGCCATCAATTTGCCAATACTGTTCGTCGCGCTGTGAAGACTCTCCAGATCAGCGGCAACGACCTCACCCCGTGCGTTGTACCAGGGTCCTTGCCCTATCCGGTCCCGCGCGTTAACAGAATTTTCTCCAGTAGTACTCAGATAGGCGCGCCACTTTTTTCCACCTATATTCATTGTCTGGGCCAGAGATTCACAATGCGCATCCGCACCTTCAAGACCCCCTAAATTGGCGCCATTTCCGAGGCCAACGCTGGTAAGGAAGAAACTGGTGGAAGGATGCACTTGCGTACGCTTACGAGGCGGCGGCTGGCAACCTGCTTCGACAAATTCGTAGTCACCGGCCGACATCTTTAGTTGGTCGAAAACCATCTCACCCACCAGCCAATCCGGGTCCTCAATGATCATTTGAATACGAATCACTGGGCCGAATTTCTCAGAATCGACGCGCGTGTAAATTTCTGTGGTCGTCGCCTTATCGCTAACCGGCTGACCCTCGGGATTCGTCACATTAAAAAGCAGATTCTTCGTTTCAATAATGAGGGAATCGCCTTCATAGCGCGCAACACTGTCTCCAAGCCGCGACTTGTATCCAAGAGCTTTCCGGTCGTCGAAAAAGACTTCTCTGCTCTCACCGTATTCTTCGAAGTCAAGCTTCACGTGATCATCAAACTGGGCAATTCGGACTGTGTGCGGAGTCATTCCGGCCAGCCTGATCAGGCCGGGGGCGTCGCAAAACACCTGAGGATCGTTCGCTTTGCTAAACAAGCTCTGGGCCGCTTGTCCCTGCTCATTGAAGGTAGCTTCGGGTCCGCCTGGCGGACCAACAGCTATACCCCAACGCGTCCACGCGCCCGTGAGGTTTGGCTTGCCATTATCAAGGGTTAGAGGCATTGGTGCGGCTTTAACAACTGGCTCCTGGGGTTTTGGCGGAGGTGGCGGCGCCCCTGAATCAGACTTCGCACTGCCGGGAGGAGGGGGGCGAAAATCGTCGAGTTTTGCGAGCACACCGCCACTTGAGTCCAGTATCTGCACGGTATCAATCGACGTCATCGGTGAGCCATCGTGGGAGCGATCGCCGGTCACACGGACCAGATCCCCAGCTTTGAAGGTGTCTCGGGTCCAACCTTTGCGACGCATATTGGTTGCAGAGCCGGCTTCACTAATCCATCGCGTCATAGTTCCATCGTCGTTCTCGACGTTGAAATAGATCAAAACATGAGGATTTCTGAAGCTGAACTTCGCTACCGTTCCACTCACGGTTATTTTGTCATCGACCTTAAAATTCGCCGAGAACGAATGGTGCGCCGATACAGCAACACTCATCACGAGCCCCATACCCAAGCCCAGGCCCAGTGCAATAAATTTCGGAAACTTGTTCATTCTTCTCTCTGCAATCTCTTCTCTGCTATCTCTTCTCTGCTATCTCTTGCTGGCGCAGGTCGGCTCCCGCACACCTTTTTACCGATTATACGACATACAACCTAATTATCGATATATTGAGAGATCAAGACAAGGTATCGACAATCAGACACATCATGAACGAAGACAAGATTTCGGCGACTCGCTTAGATCAGAGCGCCGACATAGGCGCGTTGGTACTTCGTATCGGTTTTGTCGCTACTTTTTTTATGCACGGGCTCGACAAGCTGCGTAATGGGTTAGGTCAAGGGGTGCAAGATCTGATCAGGGGCGGTCTACCCGGCGAGTTAATGTACTTCTCTTATATTTCCGAAGTACTCGCACCTATTCTGATTTTGCTGGGCGTGCTCACTCGCCTATCGACACTGACTGTCATGGCGACAATGATAACGATTTTTGTCGTTCTACCTTTTCCCGCTGGCCTGGGTGTGCACGGCGAATGGACCTTCGAGGTGCAACTGCTCTATCTTGTCGTGGCACTGGCCCTGTTCTTCATCGGCCCGGGCCGCTATCGAGTGTTACCCGGCGGGTCAACTCGCCACTGGCTACTGAACTAGCGCAAGAAATCAGGTTTCCAAAGCGGCAGATTCACTATTTCGCCTTAAGATCGGTGATCACTCCGTTGTCTTCCGCCCATTGATCCCATAAGGACTTAAGCTCAGCCAGCATCTGGGGATTGGCGGCAGCCAGGTTATTCTGCTCCGTTGGGTCATTAGCCAGATTAAAAAGACGCCACGAATCCCAATGCTCAGGCTCTTCGCCAATCCATGCAATGTTCGCCGTCATTTGTTCCCAGACGATTTTCCAATCGCCGCGCACTAGAGACCGCTGGCCGTGAAGTTCGCTGGCAATGACCTCATCAGGGCCATGGATACGCTCGGACGAGTGCAGCGCGGGCAAGAAAGATTTGCCATCCATCGGTAACACTTTGCGTCCGCGCACCTGAGCAGAATCAAACTCATAATCGGCCAACTCGAGAAAGGTTGGCATAACATCCATCACTGTCAGGTACTGATTATCTATCGCGCCACTCGCAGCCAATTCAGGATGATGCACAAAAGAAGCGACCCGCGTACCGCCCTCGGTTAGAAAACCCTTATAAAGTCTGAACGGGGCCATCGACGCTTGCGCCCAGCCTTCGCGAATAAATGCCCAGGAGCTGGGCTTACCAAGGTTGGCGTAGGCATTATCGAAGTAATTGGAGTTCTTAACGTACCTGGCGAAATTGGGATTGGCTGCCTCGCTATCCGCTTCAGCGCCGTTATCGGACATAAAGAAGATCAGCGTGTCGTCGAATTGCCCGGTTGATTTCAGGTACTTCACCAACCGTCCAATGTTGTTGTCCATGTTCTCGACCATGGCCGCGTACAATTCCATCGTTCGTGCGGAATAGCGCTGCTCTGCCTCGCTAAGCTCAGCCCAGCGATCGCCAGTGGGTTCGAAGAGTGCGGGGTCAACAGTAGGGACTACGCCTAACGCCTGAGCACGCTCAAGACGCCGCGCTCTGTGTTCGTCATAGCCACGATCATACTTTCCTCTATAGGCGTCCAACTCAGCCTCGGGGACTTGCAAAGGCCAGTGCGGCGAAGTGAGCGCCAGATAACCAAAGAAGGGTTGCCCATCGCCAGCATTGGACCCCAGGAATTCGATCATCTTGTCGGTATAGGTGTTGGTTGAATAAAACCCTTCGGGCAGTTTTTTCAGTTTCTCACCGTCTTCCCGAATGAGCGTGGGCGGCCCAAAACCGCGCAGCTCAAAATGGCTGGCATTGCCATTCATCAGTGCAAAAGTGCGTTCAAAACCTCGCACCGATGGCTTCTTCTGATCGTCCAGGCCCAAGTGCCACTTGCCAGACATGTAAGTGTGGTAACCCGCATCGTTCAGGCGTTCGGGTAAGGTAGCAACGCGCGGATGCAAATATCTTTCGTAACCCTCTACACCCTCGGGCATGTTTGCAAACGCACTGGGACCAAACATCGATCCCATGCCCGCTTTGTGGTTGTCCGCACCTGACATCAACATGGAGCGTGTTGGCGCACACTGCGGTGCGGCATGGAAATTGGTGAGCCGTACGCCGTTGTTGGCCAGTTCATCCAAATTGGGCGTGCGAATTTCGCCACCGAAAGCACCGAGGTCAGTAAACCCCATATCGTCGACAACGACTAAAAGAATGTTGGGCGGAGTGCTGTTTTCCTGCGCTGCTTGCGCCTGAGTTGCATTTGGTTGAGCTGCATTTGGTTGAGCTGCATTTGGTTCAGTCAAGGGCGAAGGTGATTCGGTGCCGGCGCAGCCAGCAAGACCAAGCAGTCCGGTAAGCAGCACTGCCGTAGTAGTACGAATAGACTGCGTCATGGAGCCCCCATCACATAATGTACAATATTGCATATTTTAGATAATTATCGATATTACTGCAATAATCGGTCGCTGTTGCTGGACTCAAAATCGGCCAGGCGCGCCGCGTTTTTAACTCTGCCCCCGCCCTACTCTCGAGTGCGAGCGAATATCAACAACACATCTATGGCC
>CAZSYU010000088.1:0-16684 GCA_964611345.1 uncultured Pseudomonadales bacterium | reverse complement strand
ACCCAGGACCAACGGGTTAAAAGCCCGGTGCTCTACCAACTGAGCTAACGTCCCTACGCGCAGCACAGACCCCTGTACCAGCGAGCGGCATAGTTTAGCGGCGCGAAAGCGAAACACAACAATAAAAGCGGGCCGGCAGGGGCTTTCTTACACAGGGGCCACAACTCACCGCGGCCGGTATGGAGTGGGGTCATCTACGCCCGCCGCAGCGAAGCCATCGGCCCGCAAGCGACAACTGTCGCACCGCCCGCAGGCAAGCCCATCGGGCGTTGGCTGATAGCAGGAGACCGTGAGTCCATAGTCGACACCGTGCGCAACGCCGAGAGCGATAATCTGCGCCTTGCTCAGCTCTAACAGCGGGGTGTGCACGGTAAGTTTTTGGCCTTCTACCGCGGCTTTAGTCGACAGGTTGGCCATGGCCTGAAACGCCTCGATGAACTCGCCGCGGCAATCAGGGTAGCCGGAATAATCCACTGCGTTCACCCCGATAAACACATCGCTGGCACCCAGAACTTCGGCCCAGGCCAGCGCCATCGATAAAAACACGGTGTTACGCGCCGGCACATAGGTGACCGGAATGCCCTCAGTAGGCTCCTCGGGAACGGCAATGCTGGTATCTGTCAGCGCCGACCCGCCAAACTGGGAAAGGTCAAGTCGAAAGATGCGATGCTCTACTGCGCCCAACTGGGTGGCGACGCGTTCTGCCGCCAACAGCTCGGCGCTCTGTCGTTGGCCATAATCAAACGACAGCGCATAGGGCGTGAAGTCATTCGCCTGCGCGTAGGCAAGCACCGTCGCGGAATCAAGCCCCCCCGACAACAACACCACGCAAGGTTTACGCTTCGTTGCTTCACTCATCGACCGGCCTCATCGTTCCAGAGTATTTTGTGCAGTTGCAGTTGAAAGCGAACTGGCAGTCGATCAGCAACAATCCAGTCAGCAAGTGTGCGCGGATCGAGTTCATTGGTACTGGGCGAAAACAGCACATCCGCAGCACTCGCAAACAGATTGTGGGTCTCGCACTGTAACCGCGTCCACTCGTAGTCAGCGCGATCACAAATCACAAACTTCACTTCATCCTGTGCTCGCAGTGCACGTACGTTGGCATAGAGGTTGCGGCCCACCTCCCCTGAGCCCGGCGTCTTTAAATCGATAACCCTGGCGACTCGCGTATCAACACCAGCTACATCTAGCGCGCCACTGGTCTCGAGTGATACCTGCAGACCCTTGTCGCACAGCGAGCGCATTAGTGTGTGTACTTCGACCTGCGCAAGTGGTTCGCCACCGGTAACCGTCACATGCGACACACCATAATCCAGCACCTGCTGCACAATCGAAGCTATAGACTGAACTTCGCCACCAGAAAACGCATAAGCCGTATCGCAGTACTGACAACGCAATGGACACCCGGTTAGGCGAACAAACACCGTCGGCAAACCTGTGCGCGATGTCTCGCCCTGGAGTGAGAGAAAAATCTCGGTAATGCGCAGGGTTTCTGTGGAGTTTTTCATTGTTCGACGGGTGAGCTACTTGCTGCGTGCACAGCGTGCGGCAGCGTACTACCGCGACTGCGCGGCACTAGCGCAATTCGGCGGCATAGGTACGGGCCAATCCAGCAGCAGGCGTGTCGGGATAGCGAGTTACCACGCTATCCAGATACTCAAGCGCCGCGGGTGTTGCGCCCAGCCGGTGATTGACTACACCGAGCTTGTACAAAGACAGGGGTACCTTTTTGTGCGCGGGATACCCTTCAACCACCGACATAAAAGAGCCACGTGCGGCCTCCAGACGATCTGACATGAGGTACAACTCGCCAAGCCAATAACGTGATTCAGGCGCGTAGTCACTTTGCGGGTAGCCCTCAACGATCTGTTGGTACGCATCGATAGATTGGTCAAAGCGTTGCTCTTTCATGAGCTCAAAAGCGCGATCAAACGCCAACTTTTCGGCCGTCACTACTTCGGCTTGTGCAATTCCATCTCCATCGGTTGCCACTTCGTTCTGCGGGCTGGTCGCAAGTGGCGCGACCGAAGAGGCCACCGTGCCCGCTTCCGCGCCTGCCTCAACCGCTGGTCCAGGGAGCGCTACATCAGGTTGCGGCTGCCGGCCGCCCGGGGTTGTCTGCGCGGGTTCTATTGTCGCCGTTTGCACCACCGGCACCGGTACTTGCGGCACATCGCTGGAATCGCGAATTGGCTCTGGCGTTGTTGGCGCGCTACTCGTTACGCTCTGCGGCGCTGCTGTGGCGCTTGGCAATTGGGACACAGAATGCCCGTCTTCGGTCAGTCGGCGATCTATATCCAGGTACTGGGAGCGTTGCAGATCACGCAACCGACTGATCTCGTAGGCCTGGTCTTCGACCAACCCTCGCAACTGCTGCAACTCACTTTGAATTTGCTGCAGTTCAAAAAATAATTGCGCGTTACCCCCAACCGAACCTGGAGCTTCCGCAGTTTGGCCAGCGAATCCCGTTCCAGCGCCAGAACCAGGGGTTGAGCCCAGAACAGAGCCTGGTATAGCGCCTGGAACCGGATCAGCGATCGGTTCAGGCGGGCGAATATCACGCGTACTCATGTCTTCGACGGGCACAGCGGCCCACACCTGGCCCGCCCACAGCACACCCACCAAGCCCGCCGTCAACGGCAGCAGCGACCCCAAACGCGCGACAGAACGCGCGACTGGGCACATAGACAAACGAGGTAGACGATCAGACACGGCGCAGCGCCAACTGGAAGTTAACGGTAAACCACAATCGCACGGCGATTGCGTGACCAGGACGCTTCGTTGTGACCCGGATCTTCAGGGCGCTCTTCTCCGTAGCTTACGGTCTCTACCTGGGTGTTCGCTGCTCCAGCAGACAGCAGAAACCGCCGCACGGTATCAGACCGCCGTTCACCCAATGCCAGATTGTATTCCCGGGTGCCGCGTTCGTCGCAATGCCCCTGAATCTGAATGACTCGATTGGGATTCTCCGCCAGCACGCGCGCGTGCATTTCCAATATAGCGAGGTCGTTTTGCGACAGATTCGCCTGGTCATAACCGAAGTAGAAGGTACGCGCCAATAATTGATTGGTGCCCGGAATATAGGGGTTACCGCTTGGATCAAAGGTGCCGTACTCGGGGATGGTAGCCGGCGCCGGTGTCGGCGGCTCCGTGTTTTCAACAGTGCTAGGCGGTAGTGCTTCTGGTGGATTGGAATTACAACCGGTCAAAATCAAGCTGGCCAGTCCTAAGCAAACAGCAGTGCGAAGCCATTGGGTTTTCATTATCGAGTATCTCCTGACTCTCTATTAAAGGGGCCGATCGCAAATACGCTGGCCCGAAAATCTTGCAAAATTTAGGGTGTCTGTGCAATGCCGTCTGGGCAATGTCGAAAGAAGGGCTGCACAAACCTGAAAATTATCTGTGAGCTGTCCTACTTGTCGTCTTGTCGTCTTGTCGTCTTGTCGTCTTGTCGTCTTGTTGTCGGCGTTACGGCCAATGGTTCCGACTTGTGATTATGGAATATTTTATGGATTGTTGATAACGCTAGTACTGACAACAGATGGCAAATAGGGCGACCAGGCGGGCTCCCGCACGGCACCTTCGGATGAGGGCAGTCGATACTTCACGCGCCCGTCCACCGACACGACGGCAAGTATACCTTGACCGTCGATTTGTGTGGCATATATCAACATGGCGCCATTTGGCGCAACCGATGGCGACTCATCCAAAGAGGTCTGGGTGAGGATTCGAAAGTCGTCCTTAATCAGGCTCTGCCAAGCGATGTGGAAGACTCCCCGTTTGCGATGCACGTAGATGAGATGTTTGCCATCAGGCATGTGTTGCGCCCGGGCATTGTAGTCGCCTTGGTTGGTTAGCCGAGCATCGAAGCCCGCGGTGCGAACATCGAGCTGATAGATCTGCGGCTGATTACCCCGATCGGAGGTAAAGACGATTTTGCTGCCATCAGGTGACCAGGTTGGCTCGGTATCAATGGCCCGGTTCTGAGTCATTCGCCGCAACGCGCGAGTCGCCAAATTCATGATATAGATTTCCGGGTTGCCGTCTTTCGACAGCACCATGGCAAGCTCGCTACCATCGGGTGAATACCTCGGCGCGCTGTTAATGCCTGGAAACTCAGCAATCTTTTCCCGGCGATTCGCTATCAGATCATGGATGTAAATGGCGGAACGGCCAGTATCAAACGACACATAGGCTACCTCGCGACCATTGGGCGACCAGCTTGCCGACAAAATGGGTTCGCTCGACTCGTGCACTGTGCGCACTCGTTCGCCATCAGAATCAGAGATTTCCAATTTGAACGTGTTGCCCTGGGTACCGAGATTTTTCGCCAGCACATACATCAACCGGGTTGAGAACGCGCCGGGGATGCCGGTCGCCTGCTCAAACACAATGTCTGCGGCTTTATGCGCTATATCGCGCCATTGCCCAGATGACCCTGTGATGGTTTGCGCTGTCAGCATGCGCTCGGCCAGCACATCGAACACATAGAGATTTAGCGCCTGGCCACCTGTTGCACCCGGCACAATATTGCCAACCACCACAAACTCTTGACCCAGAATTTTCCAGTCCCGGTACAACACTTCCGACGGTGTGCCGGGTAACGACAACATGCTCGATGCCTCGAGCACCTCGAATTGGCCAGAGCGCTGCAAATCAAACTCCACTATGCCTTGCATTGGCGTCTGCGCCTGCACGCGGGGGTCAACCCGAAAAGGCACGATAGCAACGCGAGTTTGCTTGTCGTAACCGGCGTCGATAATGACAGTGTCGAGCGTTTCGGCGGCATACAAACTCGGCGCCACCAGCAAAAACACTAAAAAACAAGCTCTTGAGAAAATAGTCAACGTAGTAAATCCTCGGGATTAAACAGCAAATTGAATCGCCTGAAGCGGCGCTCAAAAACGGCGGAATCGTCGGGCACAGCAAATCCTCCCGCGCGGCGAACGGCGCTCTCCGCCGAACGATCAAACGCGGTATCGCCGCTCGACTCCACCAATGAAACGGCTGCCACCTCGCCACTGGGCACAAGCTCAACACGAAGGGTAACTTTCATACCGTTGCGGGCACTCGCAGGACGTGACCAATTGGCCACAATTTTTGCGCGGATACCCTGAAAAAAAGATTGCGCGAGGGCCAACTCCTCACCTTCAGCCTGCTCTTGCGCTTGAGCGTTTTGCGCCGCCGAACTGGTAGCCAGTGCATCAAGCCGTTCCTGACGTTCTTTCGCTGCGCGCTCTGCGGCCTTCTTTACCCGGGCGGCTCGATCAGCCTCGGCCTGCGCGCGCTGGCGGCGCAATTCTTCTTTGGCCAGGCGCTCTTGTTCTTCCTGTGCTTTTTTTATCTTTGCGTTTTCTAGCGCAATGGTTTTTTTACGCGCCTCATCGCGCTGCCGGCGCTGATCTTCCAACAACCGCGGGTCGACCTTGTCGGGTTTTACAGCCTCTGGTTGCGCCTCAGGCTGGGTGGGCGGCGGCGGTGCTTTGGGTCGAGCCTTGCTTGGACTGGGCTCTAGCACCAAAAGCGTGGAGTTAATCACTCGTGGTTGGATTATTCGTTCTTCGGGAGCGGCATTAGACAAGCCTTGCCATAAAAACAGCACGAGCGAGGCGTGCAGTGCAAACGCAAGCACCACCGGCAACGAATAATGACGCAATACAAAGAGCATATGCTAACGGCCCGACGCGCCCTGTGATGCACCTGGCGGATCAGTAATTAGCCCGACGCTTTCGGCACCAGCCCCTTGCAACACCGTCATTATTTTCACCACCCGGCCATAATCCAGGCTGTGATCCGCGCGCACATAGACGGGGATATCGGGTCGCGCCGAGATTACCTTGGTGGCCTGATCCGCCAACGAAAACTCGGTGACGCGGGTGCCTTTCTCGTTATTGTCATCGAGTCCCAGGTTCACAAAGATCGCCCCATCGGCCTGCACAGAAACTACGAAAGGATCGTCCTGGGCCTCGGCAATGGGTTCCGAGGACGCCTCAGGCAGATCAACCAGCACACCCTGGGTGAGCAGAGGAGCCGTGGCCATAAAGATCACCAGCAGCACCAGCATCACGTCGATGTATGGCACGACATTGATCTCGGCCATCGCTTTGCGACGTCCCGCCATCAGGTCAAACGCCGCTTGGTTAAGCTGGCTGCGCCACCAGACCCAGAAACAGCGCCCGTAACAGCAGGCGTGGCATGGGCTGCTCGCGCCAGAATACCGGTCAGTTCGTCGCTAAAAGTCTCAAGGCGCTTGGTGAGCACTTCCACCCGGGCAGAAAACCGGTTGTAACCAATAACTGCAGGGATGGCCGCAAACAGACCCATCGCTGTTGCCACCAAAGCCTCGGAAATGCCGGGAGCAACCGTTGCCAGCGTCGCCTGACTCATGTTTGCCAGACTTCGAAACGAGTTCATGATGCCCCACACGGTACCAAACAGGCCGATGTAGGGGCTGGTCGAACCAACGGTCGCAAGAAACGGAATATGCCGCTCCATCTTTTCTTCTTCGCGATTGAGCGCCACCCGCATCGCCCGCTGCGAGCCCTGTAGAATGGCATCGGGGTCGGCGTTTGACTGGTCAGAGAGGCGATTGAATTCCTTGAACCCGGCGACAAACACGTGCTCGTAGCCCTTCAGGTCGCCTGCCGCGGCGTTCACTTCGGTGTAGAGCTGGCGTAAATCCACACCGGACCAAAAGTCATCTTCAAACGCATCCATGGAACGCTGCAGCGCGTTCAGCGCAAACCAGCGCTGAAAAATCATCACCCAGGACACCACCGAGGCAACCAGCAGTATCCCCATAACAATCTGCACCAGCAGACTGGCTCCGGAGATGAGCGCAAATATGGAAAGATCTTCAGCCACTGTGTTGGTTACTCCAAGAAAGTGTGGTTAGAACGGAGGTAAGACTACCGGGCTATTCAGCCCCACTACTACCGTCCGTCTGAACAGAAAGTCCTGATTCGGGAGCCTTCAAGCCAAAATGAGCATATGACTTGCCTGTTGCGACCCGGCCCCTCGGGGTTCGCATCAGGAAGCCCTGCTGGATCAAATACGGCTCCAGAACATCCTCGATGGTGTCCCGCTCCTCGCCAACGGCGGCAGCCAGAGAATCGAGCCCCACTGGCCCACCGGCAAATTTCTCCATGATAGACAGCAAGACTCGCCGGTCCATGCCATCAAAACCCTCAGCGTCCACGCTCAGCATATTGAGGGCCTCGTCCGCAATAACGTCACTGATACGGCCATCGCCCTTCACTTGCGCGTAGTCACGCACTCGCCGCAGCAAACGATTGGCGATTCTAGGCGTGCCCCTGGACCGCCGGGCAATTTCGCCCGCACCTGCTGCATCCAGCGACAGCTCAAGCTTCGAGGCCGACCGCGTAATGATCTGCGCAAGCTCTTGCTCGGTGTAAAACTCCAGCCGCGCCTGAATACCAAAGCGGTCACGCAGCGGCGATGTCAGAAGTCCTGTGCGCGTGGTGGCACCCACCAGCGTGAACTTCGGCAGTTCGAGCTTCAGCGAGCGGGCCGCCGGCCCTTCGCCAATCACAATATCGAGCTGGTAGTCCTCCATCGCCGGATAGAGAATTTCTTCCACAACGGGATTGAGCCGGTGGATCTCATCCACAAACAGCACATCACCCGCGTCGAGATTGGTGAGCAATGCTGCAAGATCGCCCTGCCGCTCGAGAACGGGTCCCGAGGTAACCTTTAGATTGGAGCCCATCTCATTGGCAATAATGTGTGCAAGCGTTGTTTTGCCAAGGCCAGGGGGGCCCGAGACAAGAACATGATCCAGCGCCTCACCGCGCTGCTTAGCCGCCTCAATAAAGATGTGCATTTGCTCGCGAACACTGGCCTGGCCAATGTATTCGGCCAGTGTTGTCGGCCGTAATGCGTAGTCAAAGCGTTCATCCTCGCTGCCAGCGCCAGGACCAATCACGCGATCGGGTTCAATACTCATGGGCTGACCCTCATGCCTCAGCTCTCACTCTTTTGCGCCAGGTATTGCAGGGCGGCACGCAACATCACCTGCGTATCGTCAGCCACATCCGGATCAGCACATACCCGGGCGACCACCTGCGCCGCGTACTGAGGCTTATACCCAAGCGCGACCAGCGCCTGTTCAACTTCCCCAGCCACGGTGCGTTGTACCTGGAGCGGCGATGGCGTGTCACTAACTGATTCTTTGGGCAGCAAATCTTCGCGATTACGCAATTCTACCAGCAACCGTTCTGCCGTCTTTTTGCCCACACCAGGTACCCGGGTAAGGCGCTTTGCATCGTCATCAAGTACACAGCGCGCGAGATCATTCGCAGAATAGGTGCCCAAAATAGCCAGCCCCATCTTTGGACCAACCCCATTGATACGTATCAGGTTACGAAACAGGTCGCGCTCGGTTTCTGCCAAAAAACCATACAGCAACTGCGCATCTTCGCGCACCACCAGATGGGTGTGCAGCACCAGGTCAACGCCCGCCGCAAGTGTCGCGCCCTGGAGCAATTGCGCACCGTCAGGCACTTCCACCTCATAACCCACACCACCCACATCGAGCAGTACGACGTTGTCTGAGACCTTTACTAACAAACCGGCAAGGCGTCCAATCATGCGCTGGTATCTATCTCTCTGTTTAAGCTGCGTGGGTACGGCGCTAGTGCACTGACGCGCCAGAAGCGCGGCCCGCAGTATTTACGTGGCAGATTGCAATCGCAAGCGCATCAGCAGCATCCTCGGCGGGCGTGCCTGCCAACTGCAGAATAACCCGCACCATATGCTGCACCTGGGCTTTAGCCGCCCGTCCCGTCCCGGTAACTGCAAGTTTCACCTCGCGGGCCGCGTATTCACTGACACTCAGATCGCTGGCTACTGCCGCTGCTATAGCAACCCCTCTGGCCTGCCCAAGCTTTAAGGCAGACGCCGGGTTTTTCGCCAAAAAAACCTGTTCGATGGCAAGCACATGGGGTTGGTGGACATCGACAATTTCGCGCACACCCCGGTAAATCACGCCGAGCCGCTCGGGCATTTCACCTTTGCCGCTCTTGATGCAACCACTGGTTATGTAAGTCAATGACTGGCTGGACCCTCGACCGGCCACGTCAATAACGCCGTACCCCGTGACACGTGAGCCCGGATCAATACCCAGCACACGAAGTGGCACCTAAGATGCCTCGAACGCGCTCTCGGGGAATTCACCGTTGCTGTACACGTTTTGCACGTCGTCGAGTTCTTCGAGCGCGTCGATCAGCTTCAGCACCTTGATAGCGTCTTCTTCTGAACAGGGAATAGTCGTGTCGGGCAACATGGTTACTTCGGCATTGTCGGGCATTAGCTCGGCCGCCCGCAGCCCATCAACCACACCGCCAAAGGCCTCAAAACTGGTCAATACGGTCGCGGCCCCATCGTCTTCCATTTCAAGGTCATCGGCACCGGCCTCCAGCGCGACTTCCAAAAGCTTTTCTTCGTCTGCCCCAGGGGCGTAGTTGATAACACCCTGCTTCTTGAACAAATACGCCACCGAACCATCGGTGCCAAGGTTGCCACCAAACTTACTGAACGCATGGCGCACTTCAGCCACCGTGCGGTTCTTGTTGTCCGTCATCGCCTCAACCAGAATGGCCACGCCCGCTGGCGCGTAACCCTCGTACACCAGCTCATCGGGATTGGTACCCTCGCCCCCGCCAGCGCCACGGGTAATGGCTCGATCGATGGTATCGCGGGGCATATTGCCGGACAGCCCATTATCAATCGCAGCCCGCAACCGCGGATTGTCGTTCGGGTCGCCACCGCCCAGACGGGCAGCCACGGTAATTTCACGGATTAACTTGGTCCACAACTTGGCACGCTTGGCATCAACGCGGGCCTTCTTGTGTTTGATGTTCGCCCATTTCGAATGGCCGGCCATAGCAGAACTCTCCTCTGTGACGCCCGCTAAGACGCTTTTGGTCGCAGGCGCAAGTGTAGCTCGCGCAACTGGGTCTCGCTAACGTCGCTTGGTGCTTCCGTTAGCAGACAGCTCGCCGTCTGCGTCTTGGGGAAGGCAATGACATCACGAATCGCGTCCGTGCCCGCCATCAACATAATCAAGCGATCGAGGCCAATTGCAATACCGCCATGTGGAGGGCAACCGAACTTGAGCGCATCGAGCAAAAAGCCAAACTTCACCTGCGCGTCAGCGCCCAGACCAAGTGCGGCAAACACGGCGTCTTGCATGGGCTCTTCGTGAATCCGCGCCGACCCGCCGCCCACCTCATGGCCATTGAGCACCACGTCGTACGCATCAGCCTTCGCGGCCAAGGGATCAGCGCGAAGCTCCTCGACCGAGCAGGTTGGGCGAGTAAAGGGATGGTGCACGGAAGTCAGTGCGCCACCCCGACTTTTCTCGAACATTGGCCAGTCGATTACCCACAGCGGCGCAAAGCCCTCATTGATGAGACCCAGGTCGGCACCTAACTGGTTACGCAGAGCGCCAAGGCCGTCGTTAACAACCTCTGTTTTGTCCGCGCCAAAAAATACGATATCGCCGGTTTCGGCCCCTGCGCGCTCGAGCACTGCAGCCACAACCGTATCGGGCAGGAACTTTAGTATTGGCGACTGCAAGCCTTCTGTACCGGCACCCAGGTCATTCACTTTGATGTACGCCAACCCCTTGGCGCCATAGCGACCCACAAAGTCGGTGTAGCCATCTATAATCTTGCGTGACAATGCCGAACCACCCGGTGCACGCAACGCAACCACACGCGATTCGGGGTCATTCGCAGGTCCATTGAACACCTTGAAATCGACCTCTTGCATGAGATCGGCAATATCCGTTAGTTGCATCGGATTGCGCAAATCGGGTTTGTCGCTGCCGTACAAACGCATCGCTTCACCATAGGTCATAACGGGAAACGCGGGCAGCTCAACATTGAGAATGCTCTTGAACAGACTGCTGAGCAGGCCCTCGGTCATGTTCATAATATCGAGCGAAGATAAAAAGCTGGCCTCGATATCGATCTGGGTGAATTCCGGTTGGCGATCGGCGCGCAGATCTTCGTCGCGATAGCAGCGGGCGATTTGATAGTACTTATCAAGCCCAGACATCATCAACAGCTGCTTAAACACCTGCGGTGACTGCGGCAAGGCGAAAAACTGGCCAGGTTGAGTCCGGCTTGGCACCAGATAATCCCGGGCTCCCTCGGGCGTTGCCGCGGTGAGCGTCGGTGTTTCTATATCCAGATAGCCATCCTGCTCGAGGTAGTTACGCACAAAGCTCGACACCTGCGAGCGGAGCTGTAGTCGCTCCTGCATCTCTGGGCGGCGCAAATCCATGTAACGAAATTTCAGCCGCACATCTTCGCCGGCCTCGGAGTATTCATCGAGCTGGAATGGCGGGGTGGCTGCCGCATTCAAGATTTCAAGGGTGGCACCCAGCACCTCGATCTCGCCTGTGGCCATTTCAGGGTTAATCTTGCCTTCCATGCGCGGGCGCACCTTACCCACCATGCGCAGCACGTATTCATTACGCACCTTGTCTGCCGTGGCAAAGCTGTCCTGGGTATCGGGGTCGTAAACCACTTGCACCAGACCAGTGCGATCACGCACATCGAGGAAGATAACTCCCCCGTGATCTCGACGCCGGTGCACCCAGCCGCAGAGTTCAACCGTTTCGCCCACGTTGGCCGAGGACAGATCGCCACAGTAGTGACTACGCATTTAGAGATTCCTTGCAATAGAAAACAGAGATAAAACGGCGGTAGAGGCGCCTTTTTGGCGCTCTACCCCACCAGTTTAGACCTTATAAGCCGCGCAACTCGATGTTTTGGGCGGAGATTTGGCGGCGCATGGCACTTCAGCCGGCTTTCTTGCCACTTTTTGCGGATTTGCTGGTGCTTTCTTTCGTGCTGCTGGCCTTTTTCTCGGATGATTTTTTGTCGTTAGACGATTTTCCAGGTGAATCCGGGCTCGATGAACCAGATTTGTCACCACTTTTATCGCCACTGGCGAGGTTTTTCTTCGAACCGGACTTGAAGTCGGTCTCGTACCAACCGCCACCTTTCAACCGAAAGCCGGCTGCAGAGACCAGCTTGGTGAGCTTGAGTTTTCCGCATTCCGGACACTTTCGCAGCGGTTTATCACTGAGATTCTGCAAGGTATCAAACTGGTGATCGCACTGTTTGCACTGATATTCGTAGATCGGCATGACTATTTTTTCGCAAAACTCAAAGAAAATGAAAGCGTGTGTTGCTAATTATGGGGTTATTTTCCAATTTTTTTGTCCTAATGCACAGTCTTTTTACGGTGCCGGCAAAAACCGAGCAAATTAACTAATATTCTCGATTTCCTTTGTTTTTTGTTGGTATTTCTATCCAGTAATTCCGCTGAAAAAACTCGCAAACGCCGAAAACCAAGGAAAAAGCTGGAAAATCACGATTTTTTTCGAATTCTCGGGTTGCGCACAGCGCAAAGCATAGGCTATAAAGCGCCCCATCGGATCCTGCTGTATGAGGACCACCGAGACTCTAACCCTTCTGATATGAAATCAGAGCCAAAACTCAAATTGAGGAAACCATTCAATGGCACGCAAATCGGCTAAGAAAAAAGTCGCACGCAAGGCTCCCGCCAAGCGTAAGGCACCTGCAAAGAGAAAATCTGCGAAGAGAAAGTCAGCCAAGAAGGCAGCTTCTCCAGCTCGCAAGATGCCGGGCATCACTAAAAAGATGACCAAGACGCAAATCTTCTCGGATATCGCTGAAAGCACCGAGCTGACCCAGAAGCAGGTGGCTGCAGTATTCGATGAGCTAGAAATACTCATCGAACGCCACATCAAGAAGCGCGCCGTAGGCGAATTCACCCTGCCTGGTCTGTTGAAGATCAAGTCTGTGAAGCGACCTGCAACCAAGAAGCGCCTGGGTCGCAACCCAGCAACCGGCGAAGAGATCTGGATCGGGCCTAAGCCTGCTTCAATTCGCGCTCGCGTTACTGCGCTGAAGAAGCTGAAGGAAATGGTGGGCTAAACCCCTGCCACGCCTGTGGTCAAAAAGATGCCTTGTGCATCGATTTGACCAACCACAGGTGATTTGCCGAGCCGTTTGTTCAGAGCAAGCGGTGCGGCAGATACAAGCAGCTAAAAAAGGCCGCGATGACTCCGTCTCGCGGCTTTTTTCTTGGTTCTTTTTTCCATTTTGAGTCTCCTCGCAGCGGCCGCAACACAGTAGAATCCACCGCCATTACCCCCACAGCCACCCATTGACCGGAAGCACAACGCCATGCGCGCGAGCCAACTCCTGATACCCACCATGAAGGAAGACCCCGCAGATGCGGATGTGGCGAGCCACAGGCTAATGCTGCGAGCCGGCCTGATCCGACAGGTGGCTGCTGGCATCTACACCTGGTTGCCGCTGGGTGTGAAGGTATTGCAACGCATTCAAACAATCGTGCGTGAAGAGCTTGACGCCAGTAACGCGCAGGAAGTACTCATGCCGGTGGTACAGCCCGCGAGTCTGTGGCGAGAGAGCGGTCGCTGGGAAGAAATGGGTCCCGAAATGGCCCGCCTGCACGATCGCCACGACAACGAGTTTTGCCTAAGCCCCACCCAGGAAGAGGTGGTTACCGACCTGGTGCGACGCGAGATTCAGTCCTACAAAGAACTACCGCGCAACCTGTATCAAATTCAGACGAAGTTCCGGGACGAGATTCGCCCCCGCTTCGGTGTGATGCGCTCGCGCGAATTCACCATGAAGGACGGCTACTCATTTCATATCGAGCAGACCGATTTCGACGCCACCTACGCAGAGATGCACGACTGCTACAGTCGCATTCTCACGCGCATGCAACTCAAGTTTCGTGCCGTAGATGCAGACACCGGCAACATTGGCGGAGACAACTCCCACGAATTTCAGGTGCTGGCTGAGTCGGGTGAAGATCTGATTGCCTACTCCACAGAATCGGACTACGCCGCGAACGTAGAAAAAGCCACCACGCTATTCCCCACTAGCCGACCCACACCTGGCACGGCAGACCTTGCGCGGGTAGACACGCCAAACGCCAAAACCATCGACGCGGTTGCCAAGCTGCTGAGTGCAGACGCCACCCAGTGCATCAAAACCCTGTTGGTGAACGGTGTAGCTGGTGAGGATGATGACGAACAGCCATTGGTTGCGCTGGTGTTGCGTGGCGATCACGAGCTGAACGAACTAAAGGCCGAGAAGCTCGCCGCAATAAGTGCACCACTGACCATGGCTGACCCTGAGCGCATCAAGGCCAGGCTCGGCGCCTCTATCGGCTCACTTGGCCCGGTCAACCTCGCCACCGCACTGTACGTTGACCACAGCGCCGCGCAACTTACGGATTTTATTTGTGGTGCCAATGAAGACGACGTGCACTTCACCGGTGTCAACTGGAGCCGGGATGCGGCACTGACTGACGAACAGATCGTCGACCTGCGCAACGTTACCGAAGGCGAACCGTCTCCAGACGGCAAAGGCGTACTCGCGTTTACCCGTGGCATCGAGGTTGGTCACATCTTTCAGCTTGGCACCAAATACTCAGACGCCCTGAATGCGACCGTGCTAAACGCCGAGGGCCGCCAACAGACGCTGATCATGGGTTGCTACGGTATGGGCATCACTCGGCTGGTGGCCGCCATCATCGAGCAGTGTCATGACGAGGAGGGTATCTGCTGGCCCGATACAGTGGCGCCAGCGGATGTCCACATATTGGGTTTGAACTACGGCAAGTCTGCGGAGGTAACCAGCGCCGCCGATACGTTGTACGACGCACTGCGCGCAGAAGGTCTAAGCGTGCTGCTCGATGACCGCAAAGAACGCCCGGGCATTAAGTTTGCCGACGCTGATCTGCTTGGTATTCCACACAGAATCACCATTGGTGACCGTAATTTGAAGAACGGTGAAGTGGAGTATCGGCGGCGCACAGACGCAGACTCCGAACTAGTAAGCCCGGACGCCGTCGTGGCGAAAGTAAAGGGCTAGCTTGTGATCAACTGGGCACCGCAGTTCAGGTGGCGCTGGCTAACAACCGGGCTGTTGTGCGCTGCCTTGCACGCTCCAGTACTCGCGGCAAAAACCGGCCAGGACCCAGAGCTGCTCGCCAAACTTGGCGAGGCGCTCACTGCCAGTGTTGAGGCCGCTGACCCGTTTGATGCACAGGTTTGGCTGCTGGCCAACGACACCAGGCTTTCGCGCTACGTCAAAGATGCGCCAACGCGTCTGGCGATTCTGCAAAACGTGTACGCTCAATCCCACCGCCAGGGGCTCGAACCCGACATGGTGCTGGCCCTAATGCACGTCGAGAGCTACTTTGATCAGTTCGCGATTTCACACGTCGGCGCCCAGGGCCTTATGCAAATCATGCCGTTCTGGCGCAAAGAACTGGGGCGTGACCAGGACAATCTCACCGACATTGAGACCAATATTCGCTACGGCACCACCATTTTGGCGCACTACATCGATCGTTCAAAAGGGGACCTGGTGGAGGCATTGGGGCGGTACAACGGCAGCAAAGGCCGATTGAAATACCCCGAATTGGTGTTCGACCGCTGGCACCGGTTCTGGCAAAACCGTACCACCGAGGAACAACCGGAGATCACAAAAACCTGCAGCGAATACCGACTGAAAGCCTGTCGGCGCTGACCTGGCGCGCTAGTTCTTTGCGAGCGTCTCGATGCGCGACAAAATACCGGCTCGAGTTTGCGGCCCTACCAGGGTCTCCACAAACTCGCCCCCTGGCGCAATAAGGTACGTGCTGGGCAGCACCGTTGGCGTAGGTTGCTGCCAACGCTCGCGTGGGTCCGTCGCCAGCACTGCAAACTCGATACCCATCCGGTCACTCACCTCGGTAAGCCGCGCATCAAGTAGGCCGTCGTAATTCACCCCCACCACACTAATAGCAACAGTAGACTCACCCTGTGCATCATCGGCGACAAAGGTGGCTCCATCCAGCTCATTGAGTTCGGGAATTTCATGGCGACAGGGCCCGCACCACTCGGCCCAGTAGTTAACAACCAGCCAATCACTGCCCGCCAGGTTTACCGCACCCCCAGCAGTCGTGGGAACACTAGTGGTGGGCTTGTCTTCGCAGCCGCTTACCAGCACCAGCAGCAACAGCTGCATGGCCAGCAGGTACACTGTACCAGTTGTTTTGTGCGCGCTTTGGCGCACGGGTCTGGACGATTTTGGACCGGCGGCGAACAGCATGCGAATCGACCCAGATTTTGCGGTACGGTACGGCATGAAATTTAGCCTCGTCAGCAGAGTAATTCGTTAATCGCTCCCTGGCAGGAACAGCGCAAGAGTAGCAAGTGCAGATGACAGATTCGACAACCACTAACCCACATATTCTGGTGCTGTACTACAGTCGCGGCGGCACCACCGCCGAACTCGCGCGTTACATCGCTCGCGGTATCACCGAGCACGGTGCCTTTAGCGCCCGGCTGCGCACAGTGCCGGAAGTATCCACCGTGGTCGAAAAAACAGCCCCGCCAGTACCTGTTGAAGGCGCGGTGTATTGCAGTAAGGACGATCTGCGCAACTGCGCGGGGCTCGCACTGGGCAGCCCCACCCGATTTGGCAACATGGCTGGTGCACTCAAACACTTTCTGGATGACACGGTGGATTTGTGGCTGGCGGGCAGCCTGGTCGACAAGCCCGCGGCGGTGTTTACCAGCACCTCATCTATGCATGGT
>CAZSYU010000087.1:0-17408 GCA_964611345.1 uncultured Pseudomonadales bacterium | reverse complement strand
GCGCAATGAACAGACGAAGCGCAATGAACAGACGAAGCGCAATGAACAGACGAAGGGCAGTGCTGAAACACCCTCTGGGGAGCACGAGCGCGGATGAAACCACAACGCAAGCAGCGCTTAATGCTGGTCGGCTTCCTGTTTGTTGGGACTGCGGCCGTGGTGGGTTTTTTACTCCTGGCGTTAGAGCAGAACGTTGATCTTTTTTATCCGCCCGCCAAGGTGGTCTCTGGCGAGGCGCCTGTTAACCAACGCATGCGCGCTGGGGGCATGGTGCTGGAAGGTAGTGTGCAGCGTGATGATTCGCTGGACGTAAGCTTCGTGTTGAGCGACATGGCGGGCGCGGATTTTGAAGTGCGTTATACCGGCATCTTGCCGGACCTGTTTCGCGAAGGGCAAGGTATTGTTGCGACCGGTAAGCTCAACGCCGATGGCGTATTCATCGCCGAGCAAGTGCTCGCGAAGCACGACGAAAATTACATGCCTCCCGAGCTTGCCAACATGGCCCAGAACGTTGAGCAGAACGCCAACCAGAACATGGCAGAGGGCCCTCAGGGAGAAGGTGCGCGCCTGCCCCAGGCTACCGGTGGAGCAGAAAAAAGCGCCTTGCCTCCAGCCGACTTTGGACGCGATTCGTGATTGTTGAACTGGGCCATTTTGCCCTCATTCTGGGTGGCGTTCTGGCGCTGTTGGTCAGTATCGCAGGGCTGATTGGTGCAGCAGTGGGTAACGCAAGCCTAATGCGTGCCTGCCGCTTCATGGTGTACGGGCAGATGTTCTTCCTGTTGGCGGCTTTCCTGGCGCTGCTGCAAGGTTTTTTGCAGGACGACTTCACCGTTGCCTACGTTGCGCGTAACTCGAACACGCTATTGCCCTGGTATTACAAAGTAAGTGCGCTATGGGGTGCGCATGAAGGGTCGTTTTTGCTCTGGACGCTGATAATGACGGCCTGGACGACGGCAGTGGCGGCCGTCCAGGCGGCCTACCCAGAAGCGTTTCGCGCCAGGGTGCTGGCAATCATGAGTCTGCTGAATTTTGGCTTCATCCTGTTTTTGCTATTTACCAGCAACCCGTTTGAGCGCTTGTTGCCGTTACCGCCGCCTGATGGTGCCGATCTCAATCCGTTGTTGCAGGACTTTGGCCTGATTGTGCATCCACCGATGCTGTACACGGGCTACGTCGGATTTTCTGTTGCCTTTGCGTTCGCCATTGCGGCGCTTTTGGGTGGGCAGCTCGATGCAGCCTGGGCGCGCTGGTGTCGCCCCTGGACCAACGTGGCATGGGCGTTCTTAACAGTGGGCATTGCGTTGGGTAGCTGGTGGGCCTACTACGAACTGGGCTGGGGTGGCTGGTGGTTCTGGGACCCGGTAGAAAATGCATCTTTCATGCCCTGGCTGGTAGGAACCGCTCTGGTGCATTCGCTGGCGGTGACTGAAAAACGTGGTGTGTTCAAAAGCTGGACGGTGCTCTTGGCCATTGCCGCCTTTTGTTTGTCATTGCTTGGGGCATTTATTGTCCGTAGCGGCGTGCTCACCAGTGTCCATGCCTTTGCGGTCGATCCGACTCGCGGTCTGTACATTCTGATCTTCCTTGGTCTTGTGATCGGTGGTTCGCTATTGCTTTACGCATTGCGGGTACCAACCATTCGCTCGCGCAGTGGCTTTGGGGGTTTAAGCCGGGAGCTTTTGCTGCTGGTCAACAATCTACTGCTAATACTGTCGATGGCGATTGTCTTGTTCGGCACGCTTGCGCCCATTGTCTATGAGGCGCTTACCGGCGGTGGCAAAATCAGTGTCGGTCCGCCTTACTTCAACGCACTGTTCTTGCCGTTGATGGGTTTGTTGGCACTTGCATTGGGAGTGTCACCCCTGGTGCGCTGGAAAAACACCCGCCTGCCCACCATTGTCCGTTCGCTGGTGACGGCGGCTGGACTTGCTCTGGTGCTTGGTGTCGTGGTGCCGGTCATCGTTTTGCTCTTGCTGGATGCCACGCTGTCGTTTGCTGTACTCATGGCCCTACTTGTCGCGGGCTGGATACTGGCAACCCACGCTTTGGATTTGTGGGCGCGATTTGCGGCAGGCGCGCGGCCGCCGGCAGCTTACTGGGGCATGTTCATTGCGCACATTGGGTTTGCTGTCACCATTGTTGGGGTTGCTGTTACCAGCGGTTATACGTTTGAAAAAGATCTGCGCATGGTGCCTGGAGATCGATTAACCGCGGGTGGGACAGAGTACGAGTTTGTTGGGGTTGGGCCTTATGAAGGACCAAATTACGTCGCGGATCGCGGCCACTTTGGGGTGCGAGAAGGCAGCAACTATTACGAATTGTTCCCCGAAAAGCGCCGCTACCAGGCAAGCAATAGCGTGATGACCGAGGCCGCGATTGAGCCAGGCTTGTTGCGCGACATCTATGTCTCCCTGGGTGAACCCCTGGGCACCGATCCAGCGACTGGTGCCAGGGCATGGGCAGTTCGGGTCCAGCACAAGCCGCTGGTCCGTTGGGTATGGTTTGGTGCCTTGCTAATGGCGCTGGGTGGTACCTGGGCGCTGTTTGATAAACGTTACTCGCGACTGGCCGCGCGTGAACGCAAGCGGCGTGATCAGGAGCTTGCCGCTGAACTTGTCCAGCAGACCGCGCAGGGCCCGGAAGGAATAGACGGTGTCCGTGCCTGAGCAGTCAACTCCAAACTTTGGTCGGGGGCGCCTGTTTGTGCCGCTCGCGATCTTCGTTTTGATAGCGTTAGTGGGTTACATGGGCTTTCAGCTTGGGGACCGCAAGGTGCTGCCGTCTGCGCTTTTGGGTAAACCTTTTCCCGAGTTTCGTGCCCGCGTTCTCGATAGTCGCGGCACCGGGGCCCCGGAACTCTTTGCCACCCGAGCCGATCTGCTCGGGCGGGTTGTCCTCGTGAATGTGTGGGCCACCTGGTGTCCCACCTGTCGGGCGGAACACGACGAATTGGCGCGCATCGCAGAGGCCTATGGCTTGCCGATTATTGGGATCAACTACAAGGACAAACCGGAGCTTGCCCAGCAATGGCTCGCGCGGTACGGCGATCCCTACGAGTTTCATATTGAGGATCTTGATGGTCAGTTGGGGATTGAGCTGGGTGTATATGGTGCACCCGAATCGTTCCTCCTCAATCCGGAAGGACAAATTGTTTATAAGCGCGTTGGCGATGTGAATCCCCGAATCTGGGAGAACGAGATGAAGCCCCGGCTTACAGCAATGGAGTTTTTTAGTCGCTGATGCGTGGTGTTATCTGGTTTCCGATCTGGCTGGGGCGGGTGTGGCTTGGGCGAGGCAGCTTGCCTGTTGCCGCATTGTCTGTGCTTGCTGCCCCGCTGGTCTGCCTCTGCGTAAGTACCTCTGCGTTCGCGGCGAGCACGGTTGACACATTTACCTTCGAGTCGCCCGAGCACGAAGTGCGTTATCGTGGCTTGATTGCTGAAATCCGTTGCCCCAAGTGTCAAAACGTTAATATTGCCGGGTCGGATGCGCCCATCGCTAAAGACTTGCGCATAACGGTGCATCGGTTGCTCACTGACGGTCTCAGTGACGATGAAATCCTCACCTTTCTGCAAGACCGCTATGGCGATTTTGTGCTCTACGATCCACCGCTGCGTCCCAACACGCTGTTGCTGTGGCTGGTGCCACTGATCGGCTTTCTGGTGATCGTGTTTGTCGTGCTGCGTATGGCGCGGCGTACACCGCAAGCCAGTGAACTCAGCGCTGTAGATACCGAGCGCCTGCAAGGGTTGCTGGCTAAGACCAGAACGCCAAACCCAGTACCAAACCCAGTACAGGGCGAACACCAATGAGCTTTTGGTTTGTCGCTGTACTGCTGATGACACTGGCCGTCGGGTTTTGTTTGCCGTTGTGGCGCACCGCGCGGCAGGCGCGCCCAAGCCGTGCAGCTCGAGAAGCCTACAACGCGGGTTTGTACGCAGATTATGAGCAGGAGCTGGCGGACGACAGTACGCTTGATGCGGACACCAAGGTCGCGTTACTCGCTGACAAGGCGCGCCAACTCATCGACGATAGCGAGCACCTGGAGCAGAGCGCACAGCGCGAAGATGCAAGTCATGGATTGTTGCGAGGTGCACATCCTTTGCTCAAGTATCTGTCGGTGTTGCTGGTTGTTGCGGGTTCGCTGGTGACTTACTTCGAGCTGGGTACGCCCGGCGCGCAGCAACTCAAGCAGGCACGAGAGATTTTGAATTTGCCGTCATTGGCGCAGCTGCAAGGCTCTGCAGACAGTGCTGGGGCAGACAGTGCCGGGGCAGAGAGCGCCGAGGCCAAAAAATTGCGCACACTAACAGCCGGTCTGCGTACGCACGTGGAGCGCTCACCCGATGCGGCTGGTAGTTGGTACCTGCTTGGTATTGGCGAACTGAAACTGGGCAGTTACAGCGAGTCTGCGAACGCCTTTGAAGCCGCGCACAACCTGGTTGGGGCCGATGCCAATCTTGATCTCTACTGGCTGCAGGCGCGGTTGTTAGCGGACAAGGGGCAATTGTCCGATGCAACCAAGGTCATTGCTGCGCGGGTGCTTGCTACCCAACCCAATCAGCCCATGGTGTTGAACATGCTGGCGCTGGCGGCCTTTCGGAGCGCCGACTATGCCCAGGCTGTGGGCTATCTGAACAGAGCATTGTCGAACAATATCCCTCAGCAGCAGCGTGAATTGCTGGCCTCTGGTTTCGCTCAGGCCCGCGACTCGCTGGGTGTCGCTGGGCCAACGGTGGATGTGGCGCTGGAGGTTGCTTCTGAGCGACCCGCTGATGCGGTGCTGTTCGTAATTGCCCGACCGGTTGGCGGTGGAATGCCCTTTGCGGTGGTGCGTCGACCAGCAGATGGCGTGCCGGCGCAGGTCCGACTGGACGACGCTGTGAGTATGAATCCGGCCAATCCGCTATCCGCCGCCCAGGATGTCGAGATCGTGGTGCGGTTATCGCTGACGGGACAGCCGCAAGCGGCTCCGGGCGATTGGGAATGGCGCTCTGACCCCCTGAAATTGCAGGATCTGGCCGCCCCCGCAGAGCTGCGAGCGGAGTTGAATCCTCCCTCCTAGCCCGGCTGGGCGGGGGTGAGCAGGAAATTCGGCCAAACCGGGTCAAATATCTGCAATTTGTGGAAACATTTGACACTCGCGCTGGTCCTACTCTCTGGTGACTTAATTAATTCATGGGAGCAGCACGCGTGGCACAAACCCAACTTGTTACAGAATCTACCCAATCGGCCCTGCCAACGTCGCCCCGCGGTAGCGGGGCTGATGTTCAGGCCGAATTCCACACGCCTGACGCGACCGAATCCAACCCGTCTATCAGCACCGTTGAGCGAATTGCACGCAATCTGGCGGATCGCATCATTTTTGGTCAATTACGACCCAGCGAGCGAATTCAGGAGCTCAAAATAGCCGGCGAGCTGAAGGTATCGCGCGGGTCTGTCCGTGAGGCCCTGCTGGTGCTTGAAGGTCGACACATGGTGAGCATCCTGCCGCGGCGTGGTGCACTGGTACGGCCGCTAAACAACAACGAAATCGCCAGCATTTCGCAGGTCATTGCCCAGGTGACAGGCACCCTGTTTGCCGAGTTTGCGGCCCGTCGGCCCACCCCCGTCAATATGGTCCCCCTCCAGCGCAGGCTGGCCTGTATTCAAGCCGCTATAGAGGCGGACGATATTGGCGCTCTTGTGCAGGCCAGACAGGCGTTCTTCGAGCAGCCCGCCGAGTCGATCGATAACGACTTTACGGGTAATTTGCTGCGTGGTTTGTCGGGTTCCGCCCGGCGGCTAATGGTCCAAGCGAGCCGGAATCCCGATTTCGAGGCGGCGGACACGCGGCGTTGTGCCCAGGCGCTGTTTGACGCCACAGCCAACCACGATGGTGAGCGGGTACGGCAGATTCTGTCGGCCATGTTGCGGCGTGATGCAGCGCTTGCGAGTGCTGTCGGCTAGCGAACCCGCCCAATCGTGCTCAATCCCCCCGCAGGAGCGGATTTGAGTCGAAATAATTGCCCCAGATCATTGTCAGGGGGCTTACCCGGCTGAGCCTTTCCCTTTAAACTAGCGCTCGCTGCGCCCGCATTGTCGAGGCCTTGATGGTACTTTTAACGACTGGTTAGTTAACTACTGGTTAGCCAACTACTGGTACTGGTCTGAGCAAGGTGGGCACACGTGGGCCTGTCAATTATTGCCCCCAAGTCTCTCGAGCCTAGGCTCCAGCGACTGGGCGTACGAATTGCGGGTTGTTTTAGACTCAGATCCGGACCAGATGCGCCTCAAGCAAGTCAAATTAGCGGGTTTCAAATCCTTCGTGGATCCAACCACCGTTCGCTTTCCGGGCTCCCGGAGCGCAGTGGTCGGTCCGAACGGCTGTGGCAAATCAAACGTCATTGATGCGGTGCGCTGGGTCATGGGCGAAAGCTCAGCCAAGCAGTTGCGTGGCGAATCGATCACCGATGTGATCTTCAGTGGTTCTTCGGCCCGTAAGCCCACGGCGATGGCCAATGTTGAACTGTTATTTGACAACTCAGACGCGCGCATTGGTGGCGAGTACGCCAGTTACGCTGACATCGCCATTCGACGTCAGGTGAGTCGCGACGCTCAATCCAGCTATTTCATCAATGGCAAAAAGTGTCGGCGCCGCGACATCCTTGATGTCTTTCTCGGCACTGGCTTTGGTCCGCGTAGCTACTCCATCATCGAGCAAGGCATGATTAGTCAGCTCATTGAGGCGAAGCCTGAAGAGTTGCGGGTCTACCTCGAAGAAGCTGCAGGCATCTCCAAATATAAAGAGCGCCGGCGCGAAACCGAAAACCGAATCAAGCATACGGTCGAAAACCTGGATCGACTGAATGATATTCGTGAGGAGCTTGATAAGCAGCTTGCGCGACTAAAACGGCAGGCATCTGCGGCAGAGAAATACCGTGAGCTCAAAGAAGAAGAGCGAGAGCTGACAGCTCAGCTCTATGCCCTCCGCCTAATCGGCGTTGATGCTGATCTACTCGGGCGTGAAAAGACCATCACCGAACTCGAGAATCAGCGCGCAGAAAAACTGGCGCAGATCCAGGGCGAAGAAACGAAAATTGAAAAATCGCGACAGGACTACACAGAACGGAGTGAAACGCTCAATTCTGTGCAGTCGCAGTTTTACAAGTTTGGTTCTGACATCAACCGCATAGAAGAGGCGGTGAAGTACAACCAACAACGTGTGGCGCAACTCGAGCTCGACCTCGATACCGTCAGTACTCGCGACGATGAAGCGCGGCGTCAGCTGGAAATGGATGATGCCAGAATCACTGAATATCAAGAGGCGCTCGCGACACTCATGCCGCAACTCGATGAAGCGCGTGCCGGCGATGAAGCGCAACGCGCAGCACTTGGCGAAGTCGAGGCCGAGGTTCAGGACTGGCAGGCTGGCTGGGATGAGTTTAGCGCTCAGTCAGCGAGTGCCGAACAAGCTACGCAGGTGCAATCCGCACGGATTGACCATGTAGAGAACCTTTTGCAACGGCTGCGCGGGCGCATGCAACAACTGCAGATGGAAGCTGCGGCGGATGCCGATGGCGAAGTTACTGGCGATGTCGCATCGCTGAACGGCCAGATTGAGCAAACCGAAGCAGAGCAACAGGCTATTCAGAGTGACGTTGAAGAGGCCCTGGAAACACTTTCTGCAGGGCGCGAGGCGTTATCGGAATCTGAGCGTGCCCTCGAAGAAAGTCGCAGTGCGGTTAATGATTTGCGGCACCAACTGACCTCTACCGAGGCGCTGCAGAAAGCAGCGCTCGGCGAGCACAACACTGATGTGCAGTCTTGGCTTGCGCAGCAAGATCTGGAAGGTGGTGCGCGGCTTGGCGAACAGCTGAGTGTGGTGCCCGGTTGGGAACTGGCCGTGGAGGCCGTGTTGGGTGCCGACTTGCAAGCGATACAGGTTGACCGGATTGATGGCTACGCGGCTGCGCTTGCCAAACTGCCCAGTGGTGCCGTGACGTTGTTTGAAGGTCGAACCCAGACCAAGGCCGATGGCGAATTACCTCTGCTGGCAACGCTAATCCGTGGTGATAAGTTGGGTCTCGGTGCACTGCTCGATGGGGTGTATGCCGCCAAATCAGTAACCGTTGCTCTCGCCCAGCGTGCACGATTAAACAACTTTGAGAGCATCGTCACGCGCGATGGCCTGTGGTTTGGCCGCGACTGGGTGCGCGCCATTCGTGGTGAAGAAAACGAAACGGGCATTATTCAACGTGCGCAGCAAATTGAGACGCTCTCTATCGCGCTCGAGGAAGCAGAGCAGCAATTGTCTGATCTGCAGGATGCTGTCGTTAACAACAAGACCGCTATCGCAGATGCTGAAACTCATCGGGACGCTCTGCAGCAGCGCTCGGGTGAGCTTGATCGTGCGCTAGGCCAGTTGCGCGCGGATCTGGGTGTGAAACAGGTGCGTATCGAAGAGGCTGAATCACGCCGCGATCGGTTAGTTAAGGAGCGTGGCGATATTGAGGCTCAGGTGGCAGCCGAATCCGTTGTGCTCGCCGAGGCGCGGAGCCTGCTGGGTGAAGCAGAAACCGTTCGTGAAAGTCAGACCGAGCGCCGCATTAGCATGCTCGAAGAGCGGGACGCAAACAGCGTTCGTCTTGAAGAAGCGCGACGTTCCGCGCGCGGCGCACAAGACCACTTTCACAAGATAAATTCGGAATTGCAAAATTCGCAGTCGCACCTCGCGGCAGCTCGCACAGCGCGGGATCGACTTGTGGCGCAGACCGAAGAGTTAGTCGAGCGCCGACGGGTCATCACCGAAGGTATCGAAAGTTCACAACAGCCACTTCCCGAGCTGCAAGAGCAACTCGAGGCATTGCTGGCGGAACGACTAACCACTGAATCCAGCCTGTCTGAGTTGCGTGGCGCCTTGGAGCAGGTTGACCAGGATATTCGTTCACAGGAAGAACAACGCGGAACCTATGAGTCTGCGCTGGAAGCATTGCGCGGTAAACTCGAGCAGGCTCGCGTTGATCGGCAAGGATTGACAGTAAAAGCCGAGACTCTGCGTGAACAGTTAACCAGCACCGGGCTTGAGTTCGATGCGATAAAAGAATCTTTGCCCGAAGATGCATCTGACAAGGTGTGGACCGAGGCATTGGAAAAGATGGAGCGTCGGATAAATCGGTTGGGACCGATTAACCTGGCGGCCATTGATGAGTTTGAGAGCCAGAGTGAGCGCAAGACTTACCTGGATGCCCAATTTGCGGATCTGGAAGAAGCGTTAGCAACCTTGCAAAACGCGATTCGCAAAATCGATAAGGAAACGCGAATAAGGTTCAAAGAGACCTTTGAAGAAGTCGATAAACGACTCGGCGTACTGTTTCCGAAAGTATTTGGCGGTGGACACGCCAATTTAGAACTTACCGGGGAGGATCTGCTCGATACCGGGGTTTCGCTTATGGCGAGGCCGCCGGGTAAACGTAACGCGTCTGTGCACCTGTTATCAGGTGGAGAGAAGGCGTTAACGGCAATCGCGCTGATCTTTGCAATATTTCAACTCAACCCATCGCCAGTTTGTCTGCTCGATGAGGTTGATGCTCCGTTGGATGACTCCAACGTCGTGCGATTTGCCGACTTGATTAAAGAAATGTCGGCCGAAGTGCAGTTTGTAGTGATTACACACAACAAACTGACCATGGAGATGGCCGATCATCTCATGGGTGTTACACAGCATGAGGCAGGAGTGTCTCGTCTGGTTTCTGTGGATGTCGAGGAGGCCGCAGAACTGGCAGCGGTTTAGAGCGTGTTCATGGTCGCTTGAGCGGCTGATGAGTATTACGCGCTCCACAGGAATTTGCTGCAAATAGACGAAATGCACTCCGTGCCTGAGGAGAGTTGGAATGGATATTAAGAGCTGGATACTGTTGGTCGGTACCTTGCTGATTGTGGCAGTGATCTGCCACGGTTTTTGGACGGCCTACCGTGCACGCCAGAACGATGTGCGAATGGAGATCGAGTCTGATATTCCTCAGGACGATCTGGACGAAATGGTGTTGCTGCGTGGTGAGTTACCCAATGGTGGTGCTCGGGTTACGCCGACCGTTGGTTTCGAGGCCCTGCGGATTAAGAAACGCAGCGTTGTCGATAGTCCAGATGATGAGTTGATTGATCTGCCGATAGATGAAGTTGCGGCTTTGGCGGAAGAAGGTGCATTCGATCCAGCGGGCGCTGAGGCAGCCTTCGAGGCAAAAGTAGCGGAGGATGAGGGCAACTCTGATGCAGGTTATGAGCCGGAACAGACATCCCTTGATTTAGCACTGGAGAGTAAGGGCAATGCTCTTGAAGAACGCTATGCGGCACGCATCGCAGCCGCTCGTTCGGGTCTGACAGGTACAGCCGTCACGGGTACTGATGAAGAGGCGGCGACCACGGCGGCGTTAAGTTCTGCCGCGGGTGGCAAGAAAGCGCCATTGTTGGGTGACGCGGCGAACACGCCATTAAGCGGTCGCCCCGCTGACGTCCCGTCGCCTCTGCCGCGCAAAAAGTTGATTGCCCCCGAAGATCAGCCGCCTGCGCGCAAGCAATTTGAGCCACCGTACCCAGAAGAAATTGCAGCCCAGGAGCTCGCTGAGGCAGCGGCTAAGGAACGTGCCGACGAAGAGGCGCGGGCGCTGGCGAGAAAAGAGCTGGCTCGGGTGGCGCAGGTACGTCGGGAGCGCGAGCGCGAACTCGCTGGGCAAAAGGCCGCAGCCGAACAGCGAGCGGCGGCAGAGAAACAAGCGGCGGCAGAGAAACAAGCAGTTGCTCAAAAGAGGAAAGAGCAAGAGCAAGCCCGTATCGCGGCTGAGCAAGCGCGGGAAGAACGGATTCGAATGGAGGCGCGCAAAACCATCGAGACGCCAGAGCAGCCACAGCTTGCGTTCGCACGAGATGAAGTCCGTGCGAGCGAGACGAAATCTCAAAGCACAGAAGGGGACCCGTCTAACGAAGAGTTGGTGGTGTTGAACGTGATTGCCAAAACGTCAGCGTTCCACGGTGGTGATGTGCTGGAGCTATTTTTGCGCAACGGCATCAAGTTTGGCGACATGAATATTTTTCATCGCATCGATCCCGTAACCAAAGCCAGCCAATACAGCATCGCGAGCCTCACCGAACCGGGTTACTTCGATCTGCGAACGATGGACTCCCAGCTCATTAAGGGCTTATGTCTGTTTATGCAGTTGCCCGGTCCCGGTCAGCCGACCAAAGTCTTCACTGATATGTTGACGGTTGCTGATAAGCTCGCGCGCCAGCTCGACGCAGAAGTTTGCGATGAGCAATTCAATCGACTTACACGCCAGTCAACTGAGCACTACCGGCAGCGTGTGGCCGAGTACACTCGTCGTCAAATGGCGCAGCGCGCTCTGGTCTGAGCGCTGCGAGCAAGGCGGCTCGCTGTCGTGTCGAGCCGCAAAATCGCCTAAGCTAGTGCTATGACCAAGGCACCATCCGCGCAGCGCTCGCAATCGGCAAGCGCAACCATCGCCCAGCTCCGCCGCGAGCTCGATGCGCACCTGTACAGCTATCATGTGCTGGATGCGCCCGAGGTAACTGATGCTGAGTTTGACGCGCTGATGGATCAGCTGCTGCAGCTTGAAGCCGAGCACCCAGAACTTGCGAGCGCTGACTCGCCGAGTCAACGGGTAGGAGCGCCACCGCTTGATGCATTCGATTCTGTAACGCACGAGCTACCCATGCTGTCGCTGAATAAGTGTGCAGCGCTTGAGGAGTTCGACGACTGGTTGGCGCGTGTAAACGATCGGCTGGGTGACGCTGATGCAAAAAATCTGCAATTCACCTGTGAACCAAAAATTGATGGTGTCGCGGTTAGTTTGCTTTACGAAGAGGGTGTACTCGTGCGTGGTGCTACCCGGGGCGATGGAGAGACCGGTGAGGACATTAGCGCTAATGTACGAACCATTGGTGCGATACCTCTTGCGTTGCGTGGCAATGATGTACCCGCACGCATCGAGGTGCGTGGAGAGATCTACATGCCTGCCGCCGACTTTGAGAAGTTCAATGCAGATGCTCGCGAAAACGGCGAAAAAACCCTGGTAAATCCACGCAATGGTGCTGCTGGTAGTTTGCGTCAGCTCGATTCCAGACTAACTGCGACCCGACCACTATCGATGTTTTGCTATAGCGCCGGAGTCACTGGTGACTGGCAGCCCGCAGCGCACTGGGAAGTGCTTGCTGCTTTTGAGTCATGGGGCCTGCGCACCAACAAAGAGACTGCGCTGGTTACTGGTCGCAAAGGCTGTGCTGACTACATACAAGCGTTACTTGAACGCCGCGCAAAGTTGGGCTACGAGATTGATGGCGCCGTTATCAAGGTGAATCGACTCGATTTACAACGTCGATTGGGTAACGTAACTCGACGACCCCGCTGGTCGGTGGCGTATAAATACCCTGCAGAAGAGGCGACTACGCTTGTGCACGATGTCGAGTATCAGGTCGGGCGTACAGGAGCCGTGACGCCTGTCGCGCGTTTGGAGCCGGTGTTTGTAGGTGGCGTAACGGTGAGTAATGCCACGTTACACAACATGGACGAGATTGCCCGCCTGGACCTTCGTCGACGTGACACTGTTGTGGTGCGGCGCGCGGGTGATGTTATACCCCAGGTAGCGCAGGTTGTTCTCGCCAAGCGCGTATCCGGTGCTCGCCGCATCAAGGCGCCAAGTTCTTGCCCCTGCTGCGATACACTGCTGGTGCATGACGAAGATGAGGTGGTTGTTCGGTGCCCAAATTTTAACTGTCCCGATCAGCAAAAAGAACGCATTCGCCATTTTGCCTCCAGACTTGCGTTTGACATAGAAGGGCTTGGCGATAAGCTCGTGGAACTCTTGCTGGCCGAAGATTTGATAAATAACCCCGCTGATCTGTTTGATTTGACAGCACAAGACATATCGGCACTGCCACGAATGGGTGATAAGTCCGCGGCCAACCTGCTCAGTGCGCTCGAGAAAAGCAAAACCACAACACTGCCAAGATTTCTCTATTCTCTTGGTATTCGTGAGGTCGGTGAAGCGACAGCACTGGCGTTAGCGCAACATTTTTTGCAGCTACCAAAAATTCGTAGTGCGAGTGACGAGTTACTGGAAGAGGTTGATGATGTGGGTCCGGTTGTGGCGCGCCGCATCGTGGACTTTTTTAACGATGCGCAAAGTGGGGCGCTTGTTGATGCCTTGCTAGAGCGAGGTGTGACCTGGCCGGCAGTTAGCGATCAGTTTGAAGCTAATGATGACCTACCGCTGGCTGGTCAAACCTGGGTGCTCACGGGGACGCTTGAGACGATGAAACGCAATGAAGCGAAAGCGCGCTTGCAGGTGCTTGGTGCAAAAGTGGCCGGTTCAGTTTCCAAGAAAACCACGCAAGTTGTCGCGGGTCCCGGCGCAGGTAGCAAGTTGAAAAAGGCGGAAGAGCTTGGTGTCGCGGTGATGGACGAGGCAATGATGATTGCAATGTTTGCTGAGTATGCAAGCGATGACTAGCGGTTCGCGTGATTCTTCAGCGGTAGCAGCGTGCCCAAGGCTACGCTCTTTGGTTCTGGCATTATTGGCGTTTGTCATAGTGCTGCATAGCGGTTGCGCGACCACGCCGCCGAGACAACAGGACAACCTGTGTTCGGTATTCGCAGAGCGGCCAAAGTGGTTTAAGGCTGCCGCGAAGAGCGAGCGGCGATGGGGCGTGCCCATTGCTGTGCAGATGGCGTTTGTGCAGCGAGAATCAAGCTTTAAATCTCATGCGCGTCCACCTCGGGGCAAACTGCTCGGTGTAGTGCCCTGGAAACGGCCTTCCTCA
This sequence comes from uncultured Pseudomonadales bacterium, assembly GCA_964611345.1. GTDB lineage: Bacteria > Pseudomonadota > Gammaproteobacteria > Pseudomonadales > Azotimanducaceae > JALZVT01. Next base: position 3,593 of record CAZSYU010000087.1, on the reverse strand, counting down.
GCCTATGGTTATGCCCAGGCGACCAATGGCACTTGGGATCGCTATCAGAAGGCGACTCGCAGTCCGTTCGCAGACCGGAACAAGTTTGCCGATGCGGTTGACTTTATTGGCTGGTACAACAGCACGTCGAATAAAGAACTACAGATTGCAAAGGATGACGCAGAGCGCCTGTACCTTGCCTACCACGAAGGCTTTGGTGGCTATGCGCGAGGCACTTTTCGGCGCAAACCACAAGTGCAGAGGTTCGCTAATCTGGTCGCGCAAAGGGCTGCCAGGTACGAGGTACAGTTGGCAAGCTGCCGGAAAAAATTCGAACGCAAACGACGGTTTTGGTTGTTCTGACGCGAGCAGGGCGTTAACCCGATTCAGTGTTGTTCGACACATGCTTGATTAGATAACCACCAGTTCTCCTCAGTTATCTGTGCTGTTGTTGAGATCTGGGTCGCTGCTTTGTTCCGTGAGCCAGGCAATAGCGACTTTCCATTTTCGTTTGACGCTGGAGACGGAGATGTCGAGTGCACTTGCGCATTCCTCGAAGGTCATGCCGGCGAAAGAGCGGGCCTCGAAAATCTTGACATACAGTGGATCGAGTTCTTCGAGGCCGTCGAGTAGTTCGCTCAACTCAAGGATATCGATGGTGGCGGGATTGGCACCTTCGTGGTCGCCGGTGAAGCGTGTCTGTAAGCCGCGGTCGCGTTTTCCGGCAGAGAAGCGGCGTGCTTCATCAACCAGTATCTGGCGCATGATGCGTCCTGCCAGTCCAAGAAAATGAGTGCGACTGGCAATCTCAACATTGGCAGCCTTTACCAGTCGAAGGTAGGCCTCATGAACCAGCAACGTGGGCTGCAGATCATCCATACGATGTTCGTGACGTAGATGATTCTGCGCGTTGTGGCGCAGTTCTTTGTACATAGCGGCAACGACCTGCCCGCGATCGCCTTCCGAGGCGTTCGGCCAATCTTTGAGTATCTGAGTGATTTCCGAGTCTACCGACTCACTCTGACCAGTTGGCTTACCCGCCATGAAGATGCCTCTCCTGTTGGCCGCGATGTTCTTTTACCAAGTGTCGCACGCTGGGTAGACCAATGACTACTCCCAGCTGGTTACTCGGCAGGTGTCGAATAGCCGAGTTCAACTACAGTTTGTCGATTGCTTCAGTGACGAATGGGGTATAGCTCACACGGTAAATGCTGCCTGTCTGGTCATCTGAAATAAGTAGGTCTCCAGCAGGTGTCATAAGCACATCGTTTGGTCGACCCCAGTTGGCCTGACCCTTGAGCCAGCCGGTTATAAACGGTGCATATTGTGGTCCCTTGTCAGTCTCAAACATGACGCTCACCCGGTAACCCACTTTTTCGGAGCGATTCCACGAGCCATGCTCAGCAATAAATAGGGCATTTTTATAGCGCTCGGGAAATGCGTTCGTGCCTGTTGCGGTGTAAAAGTCTACGCCAAGGGCGGCGGAGTGGGCCTGAATTTTTAGCAGTGGTGCGACGTAGTCAGACGCCTTGTGGTTGTTGCCAAACTTGGGATCAGCGATGGAGCCGGCGTGAATGTGTGGGTAGCCGTAGTGGGCGCCTGCGGAGCGAACCACGTTTATCTCTTCTGCCGGCACGTCGTCACCGAGTCTGTCGCGGCCGTTATCGCTGAAGTACAGTTCATTCGTAGTAGGGTGCCAGGCCATACCCACTGTATTGCGAACTCCTGCCGCGTAAATGCTGGTCTTCCCGGATGTTGGGTCCATGCGCAGGATGGACGCAAACCTCGGGTCGTCTGACAAACATATGTTGCAAGGTGCCCCAACGGGTACGTATAGCGCGTTGTCAGGGCCCATGCTCAGGTACTTCCAGCCGTGATGTTTTTCGTTGGGCAAATTGTCGGCCACGATCGCTGGATCGCCCGGCAGATCGAGATGATCGTCGATATTGTCCCAGCGCAATACCTTATCGAGCGCTCCTACATACAGGCTGTTGTTGTGCCATACCACGCCGCTGGGCAGGCTCAGGTTGGTGGCGATCGTACGGACTTTTGGGCGTACGGCAGTGCTCGACTTTTGCCAATCGGTGAGCGCGTACACCTTGCCCGCCTTGCGTGTGCCCACGTAGAGCACGCCACTGCCGGAGAGCGCCATTTGGCGCGCATTTGGTACCTGGGTGGTGACCAGCTCTATGGCGAAGCCGGGTGGGAGGAGCAGTTGCCCCAGGTTTTTCTCGGCACTTGATTGGGTACGGCCGGTGTCGGCGCCAACAGAGCCTACACTGCCCAGCAACCAGACCAGCAGTGCGATAGCTGTTAGTGCCAGGTTGCGAGGCCGCAGCCCAGTGTGCGTCTTTGGCGTCGACTGCGCGTTGTTATTCTGGGGGTTCATCGTAATCCTCTGGACAATCAACGAGTTCTTGGGCTACTGCGGGGGATGGGCATGGTCTACACTCCCAGCCCCGACAAAAAGTCCCTTATTGTAGCCCGGCGACGGCCTCCCGGGTGCACCGCATCGTTTGATCCGCAGGTTCTATGTCAGACATCGCACTCAGCAACGACGTAAAAGCAGAAATCCAGGAGGGCTATCGCAGCTGGCTTGGTGCTCGCTCATTCCGCGCCCGTCGTGGACAGCGGGAAATGATTGCCACCGTCGCCCGGACGTTGTCAGGGCCGAAGCTGCGTGTGGCCGCGATTGAGGCAGGTACGGGTACCGGTAAAACCGCCGCCTACGCGTTGGCGGCCATACCCATCGGCAAGGCGGCGGGCAAAAAGGTGGTGATATCTACCGCGACGGTTGCTCTGCAGGAGCAGGTCGTCCTGCGTGATCTGCCCGATCTGCAAGACAACGCCGGCGTGCGCTTCAGTTTTGCGCTGGCGAAAGGCCGGCAACGTTATGTGTGTCTGAAACGCCTGGACGATAATTTGCGGGGTGATGCCCAGCAGCAGCTCATTCCTACGTTCGATACTGTCGATGCGGATGGGCGAGCCCTGTATGAGCAGATGCTCACGGAGTTTGGTGCCGGCCATTGGGATGGTGAATTAGACTCCTGGGAAGATGGTATCGAGAACGAGCTGTGGCGTCCGGTTACTACCGACCATCGTGGCTGCAGCAACAACCGGTGCAGCTACTTTAAACAGTGTCCGTTCTTCAAGGCGCGCGGCGAGCTGGAAGGCGCTGATGTGATTGTAGTCAATCACGACCTGCTGCTTGCCGACTTAAGCCTTGGTGGCGGGGCCGTATTGCCGCCCCCTGAAGAGTGCATTTATGTGATCGATGAGGCACATCACTTGCCGAGTAAAACCCAGCAGCACTTCACCCATCGATTGCGTCTGCGCAGTACCTTGCAATGGCTGGACTCAGTGGCGTCTGGAGTGGCTACCTTAACTCAGCGTTTTGGCCGACCTGCCGAACTCGAGCCGATAGCGCAAAACCTGGCTGCCGACTGTGTAACTTTCTCCGAAGTCATACAACGTTTATCAGATGTGGTTGCCGAACAGCCGTTCGAAAATCGTGACGATGAGTTGCAAACGTGTCGCTTCGCCTACGGTGAGGTGCCTGATGAAATTATGGCGCAGGCGGCTGCCGCGATTGCCGGTGCTGAGTCGATTGATAA
>CAZSYU010000086.1:5162-17433 GCA_964611345.1 uncultured Pseudomonadales bacterium | reverse complement strand
CGCTAGCGCAATGAACAAATCACCCGGCTGGGCACTTCGCGAATCAATACTGATGCCGGTAATGTCCGGTCCGCCGGCGACTGGGGGACAAGCGAGTGCCGCTGCAAGCTCACTCCAGCGCCACAGTGGAGCTCCGCTGGCATCAGCCGTTGCGGAGCTAGCTGACTCAGCCAACGTCGCTTTGTTGGATGAAACATCCGTTGACACCTGATCTTGCGCGTCCGCGTTCGCCACTATTATTCGCCTACATGACAACTAAAGCCTGAATACGCGATATTCTACGCCGACTTCAATCTATCAACAGAGTTCCTGCATGACCTTTTTCCAGTCCTTGTGGCGCGGCCTCACCGTAGCGCGGAACGTCGCAGCCAATCTGCTGTTTTTGCTCATTCTCATCCTCGTACTGACCGTGGTGTTTAGTGGCAGCGGCACGCCGGCCTTACCTGCAAGTTTTGCTCTGGAACTGGACCTCGAGGGTGCACTCGTCGAACGGCCAAGTCCCATCGATCCATTGGGCAAGTTGATGGGCGACGGGCAGTCACAGGGCGAAACCGTGCTGGCAGATCTCGAAGACGCACTAGAAGCTGCTGCTGCAGACTCGCGGGTAGCAAGTGTGGTGCTCAATACGACTAACCTTGCCTACGCCAACATGGTACAGATCGATCGGCTGGGTAAGGCAATCTCCGCATTCCGGGCGACGGGCAAACCCGTACTTGCGCATGGCGCCTACTACACCCAGCCCCAATACCTGATTGCCAGTTATGCCGATGCCGTGTATCTCCACCCCTTCGGTGAAACTCTGCTGACAGGGTTAGGCAGCTATCGTCCTTACTTCGCCCAACTGCTGAAAAACCTGAACGTTGACGTGCACGTATTTCGCGTCGGCAAGTTTAAATCTGCGGTTGAGCCCTATCTGCGCGATTCGATATCACCCGAGGCGGCCGAGGCCAGTAAAGCGCTGTTGGACCAACTCTGGTCGAGCTTCCGCAGCACCGTGGCCGCCAATCGTGGCCTCGACGCGGCAGCAATAGATGCCTACGTAACCAACCTTGGCCCTGCCCTGGCGGCCGCCGAAGGCGACATCGCGCGGCTTGCGGTGGAATCCAGACTGGTCGATGAGTTGCTCACGCCGGATGCATTCAACGCGCGCATCGCCAGTGAAATGGACACCGAACCCGACGAGCTAAATCGGGTCACCACGCAGATGTACCTCAATGATAAGGGCATTAGCAACAACGTCGCCATGGTTCCTCTGCCCGCCACTAGCCCCTCGGTCGGGTTAATCACCGCAAGCGGCGCCATCACGGGTCGCGCTGTGAGCAACGCATCTGACGGCATCGTGGCACCTAAAGTCATTGAGCTTATTCGTCAGGCCAAAGACGACGACAACATCAGCGCACTGGTTGTGCACGTCGACAGCCCCGGTGGCGAAGTGGTTGCCTCTGAACTCATCCGCCGCGAGATCGAGCTTGTGCAGCTAGCAGGCAAACCCGTCGTTATGGCTATGGCGGGGACCGCAGCCTCGGGCGGCTATTGGATCTCGGCAACCGCAGACAAAATAGTTGCAAGCCCAAACACCATCACCGGCTCTATCGGCATCTTTGGGGTACTGCCGAACATCAGCGCTGCGTTGACCAACGTCGGCATCAACATGGATGGCGTAGGCACCCATTCACTGGCCAACGGCATGACCATCGCACGACCGCTGTCGGAAGAAATGTCCGGCATTATTCAAGCCAGTGTTAACAAGGGCTACGAGCGATTTATTACGCTGGTGGCGCGCGGTCGCGATCTGGAACGCAGTCGGGTTGAAGAAATCGCCCAGGGCAGAGTCTGGTCGGGTACCCAAGCGCTTGAACTTGGTCTGGTCGATGAGCTAGGCGATCTGGACATGGCACTCGCGAGCGCTGCTGAACTTGCCAATTTAGGCGACAACTTCGAGGTGCAACCGCTGGATCCTCCGCTGTCACCGCAGGAGCTGTTACTGCGTCAGCTCACGGGCAAAGCGCAGGTGAGACTTGCTAACATCGGCCTGGATCTGTCGAAGGTGCCGGGCATCGAGGCGCTGCAACTGCTGCTGAGTAGCAGCGATCGGAGTCGCAACTACGCACTGTGCGAAGCCTGTGAACTGTCCTGGTAAGGCTAGAACTAGAACAACCGGAAGCTCGGGCGCCCGCTGCCACCGCGGCTCGCGTTGCGTGAACGCACTGCCTGACGCCGGCGGCGCATGCGTGAATGCAACTCCCGGCGTTTAACCGTCAGCCATTCTGCCCTGGAGATGTCGGGGTTGCGATTGCGCGACTTTTCTTCGGACTTGTAGAGCATAAAATCTTCGAAAGCGTCCAATATGGGTTTTAGCTCTTTCACTACCAACTCGATCATGATGGCGTCATCGATGTAGCCCAGAACCGGCACGTTGTCGGGAATGATATCGTGCGGGTCGGCGAAGTACGCAAGTGCGGCCACTACGTTCTTGCGATCCGCAACAGGTAGCGCCCACTCATCGTCCGCGAGCATGTCAATCAGGCTGGCCAGCTTGTCAACGCGCTCCTGAACAAACACCGGTACTTTTTCGCCCCGCACCGTGTCGATCATCGCACCGGCCTGCTCGATGACTTTCGCCTCTGGTTCGGCGACTGCTTTAGAGCGCGCACTTTTCATCGACCGCTTGAAATAAAGCAGGTCTTTGTCTTCCAACTCAAACGTCACTTTCAGTGTCATGTAAAAGTCTTCCTGCTTGTCTGCTTAGGTTACTGTTTGAGAACGCTTCATGAATCTATCCGTGACCAATAATCGGCAACACTGGATTTCATTTCCTTACGCAACAAGAAGATGCCTATCAGGTTTGGAATGGTCATCATTGCCACAGTTACCATCGACAAAGTCCAAATCAGTGAGGTGTCGGCAATGGTTGCGATAAAGAACCCTCCTACATAAAGCAGCCGGTACGGCATGACCCAGGTCGCACCGAATAGATAGGTGACCGCGCGGTCTCCGTAATACGACCAGGCGACTGCCGTGCTAAAGGCGAACAGTACGAGTCCAATGGAGACAACATACTGACCAAAGTCACCGAGAAAGCTGCGTTTGAAGGCCTCGAGCGTGAGCGGCACCGAATGCAACAGCGAGCGACCCGCAAAATCGAGATCCCGATTGATCGGTTTCCCCTTCTCAACCTCAAGCGTACCGGTAAAGGGAACACCTTCTGCGCTCACAAAAACGTCCTCTGCAATAGAGCGATTATGAACAACGGTAAGTGGTGTTGTCCCAGCAAACCGACCGTTTGTTACCTGCACGCTCCCGGTAAAGCTGATTACTGAATCACCCGTACCCGGCAGCACATCGTTCAGGTGTCCATACAACGCGGCAACCGACTGTGCGTCAGCTTCACTGTAACTGCCCTGGACGATCTCCATATCAAAGCGCTGAAAATCGGTGCTGAACTTTTCTTTCCATACGCCGGAAGACAGAATGACGAGACCGGTAATCGTGCAAATAATGAGTGTATCGATGAACGGTTCGAGGATGGCGACCATGCCTTCCGCCACAGGCTCTTTGGTTCGTGCGGCGGCGTGGGCAATGGGTGCCGAGCCCTGCCCGGCTTCGTTCGAATACAAACCCCGGTTCACACCGCGGTTAAAGGCGTATGCGAAGCTGGCGCCCAAAAAACCGCCGGTAGCGGCGGTACTTGACGAAACAGCGTTACCGAACACCGCTGCCAACGATGGCATCACCTGATCGATATTACTGACAATGACCGCCAGTGCACCAACGGTATAGAGCGCGGCCATCACCGGCACAATGCTTCCCGCCACTTTGGCGATACGCTTGATACCGCCCACGATGACCGCGAGCATCAACACCGACAACACGGCACCGGTCATCCAGGGCTCAATACCAAATGACGCCTCAAGGCCTTCCGCCATGTTATTGCTTTGCGGCATGTTACCGCTGCCAAACGAACTAATGACGGTGGCGACCGCAAAAAACACGGCGAGCCACTTCATGTTCAGGCCGTATTGCATGTAATACATGGGCCCGCCAGCCATTTGGCCATTGCTGTCCTGTTTGCGGTACTTGTGTGACAGCGTGACTTCAACAAACTTAGTGGTCATACCCACCAGTGCGGTCATCCACATCCAGAACAGCGCCGCCGGTCCACCCAGATAAAGAGCAAATGCCACACCACCAATGTTACCAGTGCCTACCGTGCCCGAGAGCGCGGTGGAAAGCGCCTGGAAATGGCTAGTATCCCCTGGGTCGTCGGCATCGCTGTAGCGGCCAAACAGTACCTTCCAGCCATGGGTAAAAAATCTCAGTTGCGGAAAGCCGAGATAGACGGTGAAGAAAATGCCCGTGCCCAACAGCAATAGGGGGAAGCCCCTGGCGCTACCCAGCCAGCTATCGATAAAAAGCAGAAACTCGGACATTCAAATTACCCTTTGGTCTACATTACGTTGTTGTTATTGTCAGGTGTCGTTTGGTCTTATCGCCTGCAAATAGCCTAGCGCGCGACCGGTTGACTCAACGCCTCGCCCAGCGCATCCGCCATCACGTTAAAGAGCAGGTTCTGCTCCATGACGCCGCGTACCCGACGGGAGCCAGGTCCGGTTGCGTAAGCCGCTACGTCCTCGCCCGCGTGGGTTTCAGAACGAAGCTCAACCGTCGCAGTCTGCTGATAATTAGGGTCCTGCACTATTTCATCGGTCAGCGTTACGAGCTCACCGCCATTGTCTTTTCGAGCGGCGGCTTCACGCGCAGCCGAGGAACCATTGGCGTAACCCAGCGTTGTGTAAGGTCGGCCATTCAGGTCTTTGCCGAGTTCATTGTCGGGGCCGCGTACGAGTCCAAGCATGGGATTACCGCGTTTGGGATAACCGCTGATGGTAAAGGTATGGCTGTGATCTGCCGTTACTATCACCAGCGCGTTGTCACTCAACATGTTGCTGGCAGTTTTAACAGCGTCATCAAGGGCGAGTGTATCTTCCATAGCTCGATAGGCGTTGTTGCCATGATGTGCATGATCAATGCGACCGGCTTCAACCACTAACAAGAACGGCTTGCCGTCGCTCATTGCGCGCAGCCGGTTAATTGCAAACTCAGTCATGGCCGCAAGGCTTGGCTCGCCGTCTGGTGTGGAGTTGCGATCCGCATCAAATTGCATGTGCGACGGTTCGAACAACCCCAACACTTGGCCTCGGCCGGTGCCCAGCGCTTCGAACTGCGCCGTGTTCCAGACATAACTGCGATTATCTGCAGCACTTAACCACTCGGCGGTCAGGTCGCGGCCATCGGCTCGATTGCCGGTTTTGTCAGCGTACTCGGTATCAGCGACACTCGTCGGGAAGAAGTTTGCCCGGCCACCGCCGAGGATCACATCAACACCGTCGCTACCTGGCGTTTGCGCCGTAAATTCCACCAGCTGGCTCGCGATATCGCGGCAACCAGCGGCACGTGCCTCGGCAGGCATGTCGGCATCCGATTCCCAGTTGCGGTCTGCGCTGTGGGCGTAGTTCGCCGCAGGTGTGGCGTGGGTAATGGTGGCGGTACTGACGAGCCCCGTGCGATAGCCGCGGGCTTCGAGTGCTTCCAGCAAGGTTTCTACCGGCGCCTCCAGAGCCGCCTTGCAGTCACCGCGCACAACAGAAGGGGCAATGCTCAACACCCCTGCACGGGTTTTTGTGCCAGTCACAATGGCGGACATGGTGCCCGCCGAATCTGGCACCTGCAGGTCTGTGTTGTAGGTCTTTATCAACGCGACATCAGGAAAACGCTCGAAGGTTAGTTGGTGTTCTTCACCCGCAAGGCCGAGTTTCTGGCCAGCATAAATACGTCCGGCGGTAACGGTTGAAATGCCCATACCATCACCGAGGAATAACACCACCGCCTCTGGGTTATTAGAAGCTCCGGCTGGATTGGCGCTGTCTGTGGTTTGCGTGCCGCGCGCAAGGGTTCCAGGGTCGATCAGGCCATTGTCCGCACAACCCTGAACGGCGCAGGCTAGCAGCAACGCAAGTCCGGTTCGGAGCAAACTGTGATCCCGCGACTTGGCTACTAAGACTCGTTTCTTACCCAACATCAGGCTCGTACTTCGCGCATTGTTACAAACTCCTCGGCAGCCGTGGGATGAATGCCCACTGTGGCATCAAACTGGGCTTTGGTTGCACCTGCCTTTAAGGCAATGCCCAACCCCTGGGTGATTTCACCCGCCTCGGCACCCACCATGTGCGCCCCCACCACTGCATCGGTGGCCGGATCGACTATCAGCTTCATCATGGAACGCTCAGCGCGGCCGGTCAGCGTATGTTTCATCGGCTTGAATTCACTTTGGTAAACATCAATCTTGCCGAATTTGGCCTGTGCCTGCTCTTCTGTAAGCCCCACCGTACCAATGTTTGGTTGGCAGAACACCGCCGTGGGAATATCCGCGTAATCCATCGCGATTTGGGTGCCCTTAAACAGGTTGGATGCCAGGCACATCGCCTCGGCGATGGCCACGGGTGTGAGCTGAAAGCGATCTATTACGTCACCGAGTGCGTAGATGCTCGGCACCGACGTCTGGAAGTAATCGTCGACCTCAACCGCACCTGCAGCACTGAGTGTCACGCCTGCCGCCTCAAGTCCCAGACCAGCGATTCGCGGCCGCCGACCGGTAGCGTAAAGCACCAGATCGAAATTCTCCGAAGGTGCGTCGACAAACTCCACCTGATAGCCGCCACCGGCGGAGGTAGCAATGCTCGCCACATTCGACCCCAGGCGCACGTCGATACCGGCGCTCTTCAGCTCACCGGTAACAAACTCTCGAATACCGTCATCGAAGCCGCGCAGTGGCAAGTCGCCACGGTACGAAAGCACCGTATCGACCCCAAGACCATTAAAAATCCCGGCGAATTCGACAGCGATATAGCCGCCGCCAACCACCAGAGCTCGCCCGGGAAACTCCTCGAGATAAAACACGTCGTTCGATGTGATGGCATGTTCACTGCCAGGGAAATCAGGCACGAAAGGTTCACTGCCTGTGGCGATGAGAATGCGTTCGGTACTGTACGCCTTGCCGGCAACGGTGACCTCGTTGGGGCCAGTAATACTCGCGGTGCCATTGATGGTGGTCACTCCAGCCCCATCCAACAAATTGCCATAGATGCCGTTCAGGCGTTCTATTTCACGATTTTTGTTGTCACGCAGGGTTGGCCAGGAAAACGACTTGCTTTCGACCTCCCAGCCATAGGCTGCGCTGTCGGCAAAATCATGGGAATAGTGGGAGCCGTAAACAAACAGCTTCTTGGGTACGCAACCTACGTTTACGCAAGTACCCCCTAGATGGGTATCTTCGGCACAGGCCACCCGGGCGCCGTAGTTCGCCGATATACGAGCGGCTCGCACACCGCCGGAGCCAGCACCAATTACAAACAGGTCGAAGTCAAAAGCCATGAGTTAGTTGCTCTCCAGTAAGCGGCGGTTGTGACGCAAAAAGGAGAGCAGCCTAGCAAGCGAGCCTCCGGGCGAAAACCCCGTTAGACTCTCCGAAAGTTTTGAGCCTCGAGAAATGACTGAATCCAGAAATGGCGCAGATGCGTTACTTAACACCTTGACCGACAGTGGCATTGAGGTCTGCTTTACCAACCCGGGCACCTCAGAGATGCACTTCGTCGCAGCGCTTGACCAACAGGACAACATGCGCAGTATTCTCGGACTGTTTGAGGGGGTGGTTACGGGGGCTGCGGATGGCTACGGGCGCATGGCCGGCAAACCGGCGTGTACGTTGTTGCACCTGGGCCCTGGTCTTGCAAACGGGTTAGCTAACCTGCACAACGCGAGAAAGGCCCACACACCCATTGTCAATATCGTGGGCGAACACGCCACCTATCACCGCGCGCTGGACGCGCCGCTAACCTCCGATATAGAAGGTTTTGCAAAACCGGTGTCCGGCTGGATCAAGACCATCGAGGCCGCTGATGAGGTTGCCAGCGTCGGTGCCCAGGCCGTTGCGGCCAGTATGAGTGCACCCGGCCAGATCGCGACAGTTATTGCCCCGGCGGATACAGCGTGGAACGTGACCAGTCAGCAGTCTGCTGCTCCCATTGCTCGCCAGGCGCCCGCACCAGTGAGCTCCGAGCGAATCGCAGAGGCGGCGGCAGCCATTAAGAGTGGCAGCAAGGTAGCACTGCTATTGAACGGCGCAGCAACCCAGGCAGAGGGTCTCGAACAGGTGAGTCGAATCGCCTCGGCGGGCAACGTGCTGGTATTGGGTGATACCTTCATCAGCCGGGTAGCACGCGGCGCCGGCCGGGTTGAGCTGCCACGACTGCCCTATTTTGCCGAGGAAGCGTTAGCAACACTGGATGGGGCTGCCTACGTTATTGCCATTGGTACCAAGCCACCTGTGTCGTTTTTCGCCTACCCCGGTGTTGCCAGTGAACTGACTCCAGCCGGGGCCAAAGCGCTCCAGCTGGCGGGGCCTGCGGATGATGTCGAGGGGGCACTGGCGGAGCTCGCCGAAGCACTTGGGGTTGCCAACAGCAGGCCCAAAGTGCTCACCAGCGGCGAGATGAGCCCACCGAAAGGCGCTCTGACCCCGGAAACTGCCGCCCAAAGCCTCGCTGTCCTGCTCCCTGATCAGGCAATAATAGTGAACGAGGCGGCTACCTCAGGCTTTGCTATTCCACCACTCACCGCCAGCGCCGCACCCCACGATTGGCTGGACCTTATGGGCGGTGCGATCGGCATGGGCATACCGGCGGCCATGGGTGCAGCGGTCGCCTGCCCAAATCGCAAAGTAGTCAGCCTGCAAGCTGATGGCAGTGCGATGTATACCATTCAGGGCTTATGGACCCAGGCCAGGGAAAAACTGGACGTCACGACAATTTTGTTCAACAACCGCAAATACGCGATTTTGCAGGTTGAGTTTATGCGTGTGGGGGCCAACCCCGGACCGAAGGCCATGGACATGCTTGACCTGTCGCGGCCAGATCTCAACTTTGTCGGGTTAGCCGATTCTATGGGGGTGCCCGCTGAACAGGTCACCACCGCAGAGACCTTCCACAAGGCCCTGGCACGGGGTCTGGCCGTCGATGGCCCCTATCTCATCGAAGTGATGATTTAGGGAGGATTTGCCACTCCAAGGCAGACGCCCACCAGACTTTGACCAAAATTCACACACCAAGTGTGAACTTGGTCGAGCTGTTCGGGCAGTAGAGGCTTATAATCCCCCCGCGCATAAACCCATATTCAATTAACAGGACTTGATTTTGAATATCACCATGTTTGGGACCGGCTATGTGGGTCTGGTTACCGGCGCCTGTTTTGCAGAAATGGGCAACACCGTTCATTGCATTGATGTCGACCAAAAGAAAGTTGACGGCCTCAATCGCGGCAAGATCCCCATCTTTGAACCGGGCCTTGAAAAAATGGTCCTGGCCAACGCCAAATCCGGTCGGCTGGTATTTTCCACTGACGCCCAGGCAGGTATCGATCACGGCGATCTGCTGTTTATCGCCGTGGGTACCCCCTCTGACGAAGATGGCTCTGCCGACCTCCGCTACGTACTCGAAGTGGCCGAAACCATCGGCACCTTTATGACCGAGCCAAAAATTGTGGTGGACAAATCGACGGTACCGGTCGGCACCGCAGATAAGGTTCGGGCCCGCGTCGCCGCAACACTTAAAGCGCGCAACACAAAGATCAACTTTGACGTCGTCTCTAACCCTGAATTCTTGAAGGAAGGCGCGGCGGTAAACGACTTCATGAAACCCGATCGAATTATCATCGGCTCTGACAGCGACGCCGGCGCCACAGCGCTCGAAACGTTGTACGCCCCGTTCAATCGTAACCACGATAAAATCGTCAACATGGATCTGCGGTCGGCCGAGTTAACCAAGTACGCCGCCAATGTCATGCTGGCTACCAAGATCAGCCTGATGAACGAGTTTGCCAATCTGGCCGAACGACTGGACGCAGACATTGAATCCGTTCGCCTTGGCATTGGTTCCGACCCGCGCATTGGCTATCACTTTATCTATCCTGGTGCGGGTTATGGCGGCTCCTGCTTTCCAAAAGACGTACGAGCTCTCGCCCACATTGCGGAAAGCGTCGACTACGATCCACAACTGATCAATGCGGTAGAAAACGTCAACGAACAGCAAAAGCACAAGCTGTTCCAAAAAATGGACCGTTACTTCAGCCGCCTTGGCTCGCTGCAGGGCAAAACCATTGCGCTATGGGGGCTGGCCTTTAAGCCCAACACCGACGACATGCGCGAGGCTCCCAGTCGCACCTTGATCGATTCATTGATTGCAGCGGGCGCGCGGGTCCGCGCCTATGATCCTGCTGCCGGCGAAGAAGCGATGCGCATTTACGGCAACCGCGAAGAACTGCTGGTGTGTGACGAACGAGACGATACGTTGGAAGGTGCTGACGCCCTGGCCATCGTGACGGAATGGAACGAGTTCCGCAGCCCTGACCTCGAATTGCTAAAACAGCGCCTCACGCGCCCGGTTATCTTTGACGGCCGCAACCTGTTTGAACCCCAGCGCCTGCGCGACGTGGGGTTCGACTACCTCGCTATTGGACGGTCCAACCTGGATTAACGGCATGCTCCGTACACCCAGGCGGGCAAGGGCGCTGGCTTGCCTGCAAGTCTTGCTGAGTTCTCTGCTAGTTACTGCTGCAGTTCCGTCTGCTCTCGCCGCACCAGAACCCGTGGCGAGCGACACTCAGACCACCAGCATCGTTAGATCTATCCACCCACCCGCACGGGGGTTTTATCTGGGGACCGGTTACGCCATGGTTTACGCCCCTGACGAAACGCTGCGGATTACGCCAGCCGTAAATGCACTGCAGGCAACCGATGACAGTCTGTTGCTCGACTACGACCTGGGGTTTCGCTCCGCCTCGCTGAGCGCTGGCTATGCGTTTCGTAACGGTGTTCGCACGGAACTCGAAGCGGGCTATCGCCGCAACGAACTGGAGGTGCTGAGCTTTAGCGACAGCCGCTCTACTTTAAATACGGGAGCGAGTGATGCTGTCGATACGTTCACCGGGTTCGCTAATCTGTACTACGATTTCAGCCCGCAGATCGCTGTTCAGCCCTACCTTGGCGCGGGTATTGGCGTGGCCGACACCCGCTACCGAACCAGCTTTAGCACCCCCATTGACTTTACCCGGTTTGAAACCCCGCTGTTTACCGAACGCGATACCAGCTTAGCCTGGCAAGTCATGCTTGGCGCCAGCACCTCACTTACTCCACGCACCCGACTAAGCGCAGAATACCGCTATTGGCAAAGTGGCAAAATCAGCTTTAGCGACGACGCGGGTACGAGTTATCGCACCCGCCACAAACTGCATATGGCCGGTTTGAAACTGCAATTTTTCCCAGCTGCGCAACGCGAAATTTACTACTCGGGCCAAACCAGAGACTCAACAAACAGACACAACTCAATACGACACAGCACAGCGTATGGCCTGTACTTTGCGGCTCGCGCAGGTGTGCTGGCCGCTGAAGATTCAGATCTCGACGACCCCAACCAGGTGCTCGCAGACACCAACTTCGACGCGTTTGATCTTGGTCCTATGGGGGCGCTGGCCCTTGGCTATGCCTTTGATCCACAACATGCGAGCCTGGGCGGTTGGCTACTCCGAAGCGAACTTGAGGCTAACTTTTTCACCAACGACACCGACGTGGTCGACTTTGGCAAACTGCCCGGCGAATTCCGCCTCGACGGCCCGGTTAAAGTCAGGGCACTGGGACTCAACCTGCTGACTCAACCGCGACGACGCGCAGGTCTCACGCCCTATATCGGCATCGGCATCGGCTACGCGAACGTCGACTACCAGGTGGAGGTGTTAGATGCCGACAACACCGGCCAACCCCAACCCAACAGCCGGGCAGCCCTGGTCGATGACAGCGCTGGCAGCGTCACCGTACAGGGCCTGCTGGGCGTGTCGGTGGCCCTGCGCAAGAACCTGCAGCTCGAATTGGGGTATCGCTATTGGTGGGCCCCGAAGGTGCGCTTGCGTGGCCCTGCCGGCGAGCGCCTCAACACCGAACACAGCGCCCATGCCATTCATCTCGGTCTGCGCTTTGGCGGCCTGGACCGATTTTTCAAATAATAGTGAGTTAGATCAAATAGATAGCTCAAAAAATTAAATTGGAGTGTCGCTGCTAAAAAACACTTGATACTGGTTATTTATACAGTTAATCTGATCGACCCCTGTATATAAAGACAGTATTATGATCAGCACCCATACCAGCACTCACTCTAATACCTGCTCT
>CAZSYU010000086.1:0-5062 GCA_964611345.1 uncultured Pseudomonadales bacterium | reverse complement strand
GCAAACCAAGTCTGGGCAAACCAAGTCTGGGCAAACCAAGTCTGGGCAAACTAAGAAAATCCCCGACAACCTGCTGTCACATCCCCAGCTATGGCGTGCAGGGCAGCTTAACCAGCTTAATCAGCACGGCCTCTCCGCTGTAAATGGTGCTACAAGCCGTGCGGTAAAAAGTGGCTATGCCGCGCTCGATGCCCAGTTGCCGGGTGGTGGCTGGCCCCGGGCGGGGTTAGCCGAAGTGCTGCATGCCCAGCCTGGCCTTGGGGAATTACGCTTGCTGGCACCTGCACTGGCCGATCTCAGCGAGGCAGAAGACCGCTGGATTGCCTGGATAAACCCGCCGGCCATCCCCTACGCTCCCGCCCTTGGGCGCTTTGGTATACGCACCGATCGCCTGCTTATGATTCATCCTAAAAGCCACCGGGATGCGCTCTGGGCTGCGGAACAGGCCGCTCGCTCCGGCACCTGCAGTACCGTACTCATCTGGCTCGACGACAACCGCCTGAAGCATGCTGAAACCCGACGCCTGCAGGTGGCCGCCAAACAGGGCAACAGCCTGGCCTGCCTGTTTCGTCCTACCCGGGCTGCCCAGCACGCCTCGGCAGCCGAGCTGCGACTGCAACTACACCGCTCCTCTGACCTCAATAACGACCCAAATAACGACCCAGCCAACGTTACAAGTTACAGCAACATGCAGGTCGACATTCTGAAGCGGCGTGGTGGTTGGGCCATCGATAACATTGGCATTAATCTGGTCGGTGACGACCCTATTCGACGCCTGCAGGACATTCAGCACCAGTTATCATTATGGCGCGATTTGCAACGCCAACCCTTGCGGACCACGCCACAACAGGCAAACCCACTCAGGACACCTGCACAACCGGCACCCTCCATTGGGCAGACTGTGATCCAGCAGCTGCACTAATGCTTCATGCTCTGGTTATGCGTTTATTTTCCCCGGCTTGGGCTTGAGGTATGCCAACCTGACTCTTACCAGTCTCCTGACTCTTACCAATCTATAGGAGCAGCACAACGTCCGACGGTATTGTTGGCTAATAACAAGGTGATGCAGCGCAATGGGATGGCCCAACAACGCGGCATTCATATCGGCACCAGTCTAGCGGCCGCCCACAGCATTGCTGCCGACCTGTATCATTTTCAGCGCCAACCCGCCGCAGAAAACAAGCGACTAGCCTATCTGGCACAGGTGCTGTACGGCTTTAGCAGTCATGTCTGCCTCGACAGTACACCTGGTGGTTACCTGGATTATCCAGACAACGTGCACCACAGCGTACTGCTCGAAATAAGTGCCAGCCTTACCCTGTTTGGCGGCCTGCAAAACCTTGCCCGGAGGATCACCCAGCAAATGGCCGAGCTGCAGCATCAAGTGTGCTTACAGGTTGCAGCCACACCGCTCGCTGCGCTCTGTGGCGCACGCTGGCAACAACACAACCAACGTAACTCCCAGTCAGCCACCTGTGCAACACAAGACCAAGCTCCAGCGGTACTCGATAAAAACCTTCAGGCGCTGCACGCCATGCCCCTTAGTTGTTTAGCCATTAGCGAACGCGATGGCGAGTCGCTACACAACATGGGCCTGCATACCTGCGGTGCGCTACTGGGTTTACCGCCCAAAGAATTGGGTCAACGCTTTGGCGGCAGTTCTGACAGCAGCTCTTACAGTAATTTGGGCAACTATTTACAGCGCCTAACCGGTGCCAGCCCCGACCCTCGTTGTCCTATAGAGCCGCCCCAACACTTTGCCAGCAACACCCATCTGCTTGACGCCTGCACCAACAAAACAGCGCTGCTGTTCCCCATCAAGCGTCTGTGCCACGAATTCAGCCACTGGCTAATTGCCCAACAGCTAGGCGTCTGCCTGTTACGCTGGGAATTTGCCAACCACAACAATGCAGCCAGCACACTCGACGTACGCACCACGCGCGCCAGTCAGGCTGGCGCTCTACTGTTAGGCCTTACGCAACTGCAACTCGAACGCTGTGAGCTGCCACGCGACGTGCTCGATATTCGTCTTACAAGCATTGAGCTCGAACCCTGGGAAAATCACAGCGAGAGCCTGTTCCCGGCACTGTTTGGAGCGACGAGGGGTAACACCAATCAAGCCCCCCTCACCGATCTGCTCGACAAACTGCGGGCCCGATTGGGGGTCGACGTTTGCACCGGACTGCACAAACACTCAAGCCATCAACCCGAGCAGGCCTGGCAAACGGCAGCGCTCACACACATAACAAGAAGTCCAGTCAGCAACACGCCTGACCGCACAAACTCGCGCGACACTATAAGCGGCAAGCACCGGCCGCTGTGGCTACTGCCGCAACCCACCCCGGTACCAGGTAGCAGTTTAAAACTCATGCATGGCCCTGAACGCCTGCAGGGTGGCTGGTGGCAAAACGAACGACTGCGTCGCGACTACTACATTGCACAAACTCACAACCAGCAACGAAACGGTGGTTACAGCTGGGTTTATCGCGAACGCAAGCAGTGGTTTGTGCATGGCTACTTCGGTTAAATGGCCATCGTCACTACAGGCAGCGCCGAACTTCCTCACGGCTGTGCCGAATTACCTCACGGCTTTGCCGAATTACACTGTGTGAGCAATTACAGTTTTCTGCGTGGCGCGTCGCATCCCGAAGAGCTGGTACAAAGCGCACTTGAGCTTGGCTACAAGGCATTGGCCATCACCGACGAATGCTCGGTATCAGGTGTTGTAAAAGCTCACCTGGCCGCCAGGGATACGCCACTCAAACTACTCATCGGTGCAGAATTTCATTGTATCGATGGCTTTACCCTGGTGCTACTCGCACCTAATCGCATTGCTTACGGCCAGCTATGCACCCTAATCACCCGACTGCGCCGACGCGCACAAAAAGGCCGCTACCATATTGAGCTGAGCGACCTTGATCGAGGTATTAACGAATGCATTGGCCTGTGGATCCCGTTTGGTGGCGAACTCGGTCGCTCAGCCAACCAAACAGACAACTACGATCAAGGCGTCACCTTGCGCGACATCAGCACACTAATGGCCGAAGGCCGAGCACTGCAAGCTCGCTTGCCTAAACTGTATCTCGCGCTCGAACTGTTTCTCGACTCGCACGATCTCGACAAGACCGCGCTGGCACTGACCTTGTCTATGCGCTTAAACCTTACGCTGGTCGCGGCTAATGATGTGCATCTGCATCATCCGGCGCGCAAACCATTGCAAGATGTACTTACAGCTATTCGGCATCGACGCAGTGTCGGCGAACTTGGTTTTGAACTGCAAAGTAACAGCGAACGACGCTTGCAGCCGCTTGCCAGGCTACAGCAGCGCTATCCGCCAGAACTGCTGCAAACCAGTATCGACATCGCCAACCAATGTCATTTCAGCCTGGACGAACTGCGCTATGAATACCCCGCCGAACTCGTGCCACCCCACTATCTACAGGTAGCGGCCAACGAACAGGCGGGTGCCAGTGCGTATCTTCGTGACCTTACCTATCACGGAGCCAGCATACGCTGGCCAGCGGGCACCCCCCAGTCAGTTCGCGCACTCATCGAAAAAGAACTCGTGCTCATTGCAGAGCTTAACTACGAACACTATTTTTTGACCGTGCACGACATCGTGCAGTTTGCGCGCTCGCGCAATATCCTGTGCCAGGGCCGTGGCTCTGCGGCCAACTCGGCTGTGTGCTATTGCCTGTTCATCACCGAGGTTGACCCCGATCGCATGCATCTGTTGTTTGAGCGCTTTGTCTCCAAAGAACGCAACGAGCCCCCCGACATTGATGTCGACTTTGAGCACGAGCGGCGCGAAGAAGTCATCCAGTACATCTACACCCGCTATACCCGCGATCGCGCAGCACTGACAGCCACGCTAATCACCTATCGGCCCAAAAGCGCCATTCGCGATGTCGGCAAAGCGCTTGGGCTCGACACTGATCTGCTTGACCTGCTGGCCAAATCCATGGCCTGGTGGGACAACAAAAATGCGCTGGCCGAACGCTTTCACAACGCTGGCATCGACCCGGAAAGCCGTATTGCCAGGCAGTTCTTGTTTTTAGTCCAGCAAATTTTGGGATTTCCCCGCCACCTGTCACAGCACGTAGGCGGCTTCCTGATTGCACGCGGCCCAATCGCCCAGTTGGTGCCGGTCGAAAACGCCGCCATGGCCGATCGTACCGTCATTCAATGGGACAAAGACGACCTGGAAGCTCTGGGCCTGCTGAAGATAGACGTGCTGGCACTGGGTATGCTCACCGCCATTCGCAAAACCATTGACCTGCACAACGCGTTCTATGCGCTGCCGCCAGAACGACAACTTAGCGTAGCTCGCATTCCCCCCGAAGATCAGGCGACCTACGCCATGTTGCAACGTGGCGACAGCGTAGGCGTGTTTCAGGTCGAATCCCGTGCTCAGATGTCGATGTTGCCGCGCCTGAAGCCGCAGAGCTTTTACGACCTGGTCGTCGAGGTGGCTATCGTGCGCCCAGGACCCATTCAGGGCGACATGGTGCATCCCTATCTGCGTCGTCGCCAGGGCCTCGAAACGCCAACCTATTCCAACGACGCAGTGCGCGCAGTACTTGAGCGCACGCTTGGCGTGCCTATTTTTCAAGAACAAGTCATCGAACTGGCCATGGTGGCTGCGGGCTTCAGCGCCGGCGAGGCCGACCAGCTAAGGCGCGCCATGGCCGCCTGGAAACGCCGTGGCGGTTTGGCGCCGTTTCAAGACAAGCTCATCAACGGCATGCTCGAGCGCGGCCACGACATGGACTTTGCCGAACGGGTTTTTAAACAGATTCAGGGGTTTGGCGAATACGGCTTTCCAGAGTCCCACGCCGCCAGTTTTGCACTGTTGGTGTACATCTCGGCCTGGCTCAAACAACACAGCCCCGCTGCCTTCTATTGTGGGTTGCTCAATAGCCTGCCCATGGGCTTCTACAGCCCTTCCCAACTCATTCAGGATGCCCGTCGGCACGACGTAGAAGTGTTGCCCATTGATGTGCAAGACAGCGACTGGCACCACCAACTGGTGCCCACCAAGTGCACCACTAACCGCACCACT
>CAZSYU010000085.1:15260-17453 GCA_964611345.1 uncultured Pseudomonadales bacterium | reverse complement strand
AAGTCCCACCAGAACGCCCATTGGGTGTAACTACCGATGCTGAACACATCGTGAGCTAGATTCTGGCCGGGCCCAACGTAACCCTCGGCTGCTGTGTAGGCGCCGCCGGCGAGCCGCGTCACCCAGTCTGCGTTCGGCCGATCCAAGGGTTGCCGCTTCTCTGGTATCAGTTGGTTCAGGTCGATCAAGGATATGCCATGGCGCCAGACGAGCTTGAAGTAGTTATCCACAATCTGTCGATAGCGCGGCTCCTGCTCGTCAGAAAGAATCCCCCCCAGACGACCCAGGAAATGGCGGGAGGCAATCGGCCCACCTTCGATATGCAGCATGGCCTTTGCCACACGCTCATCAGGCAATGTGATGTCAGCAACCTGCAGCTCAACAGGAATGGTCTGCTGCAGTACGCCATTAATTCTCACGCCCAGCGTTCCTGTTAACACCCCGGCAGGCGTGTCTTTACCTATGTAGACATCAACCCAGAAACTCTGTGAGTTGCCGCTTGCAACCGGCACCGATCCGCGGATCTCTATGGGTTCTGCAATATCGGGGTAGGATTTGTTGTGATTCGGCCGGTCTTCCCACAACCCGCGACCCACGGCAGGTGCCGCCGGCTGAAAGTTATCGAACGGTCGACGCATACCTTCAGGAATATGCGTTTCGTCGTACCACATAAAGCCGAGGCGCGACAGTCCAAGAATCTTTAGGTAACCCACAGTGAACACTTCTATGGGCCGTGCGTTCCAATCGAACAACGATGCGGTGGAAGTGTTGGTTGTTTCGATGACGAAATTGTCATTTTCGAGCCTGGAAAACTCAACAGACACTTGGGATAGGTCTGCGCCGTTGTTGTCGACCACCACGTTAAACGCTACGACTTCGTTACGGGCACCGAAAGCACGAATAGTGATGCCATCCCAGACAGAATTGAGAGTATCTCCGCCGGTAAAGGAACGGATTTCTTCCTTGAGAACCTTGTCGCCGCCATTATTGGCCCATACCTGAAAATCGGCGGTCGGTGTCTGCTCAGTGCCTGGCCCCGCGACAGGCTCGGGCTCAGCGACGGGTTCAGGTTCTGGCTCAGCGACGGGTTCAGGTTCTGGCTCGGGCTCAGCGACAGGCTCGGGCTCAGCGACAGGTTCAGGCTCGGCGACGGGCTCAGGCTCAGCGGTGGGCTCGCCTGTTCGAAATGCCACACTGGATAAGCCAGAAGTTACGCCTGAACTAACAAACCGCACGAAGGCGCGGTTTTGCACCGCATCCTCCGCAACAAACTCCCCATTGCCCTGTATAAAAGTCGCAAAGGTCAGAGTTGAGTCTGCAAACGCCGTCGTAAACACCGACGTATCGGGGGTTGTCGGGTTAATGCAGTCACCGGTTTCGGAGTTGGTTTCACATAACAGGATGTTCACACCTGAGCCACCGGGGCCGGTGTCTGCAGTGACCGTTATATCACCGGTTGCACCGACGTTGCTCAAAGCTATCGAAAATACTCCCGTGCCGGTTACACCAGGTATTTCCACAAAACCACTGTTTTCAAGGGTGGCGACCAGGGTAACCAGATCCGGGATGCTCGCGTCGGAAGAGGTCAGCAGAATGGTGTTTATGCCAGAGAGCATGGCAGCGGTTCCGCCATTCTCGCAGGAGAAGACCGGCCGGATATCCTCGCTCTCAAAGGCACCCGTCATGGTGAAGCTCATGACAAAACTCTGTGTGGCTCCGACAGGAAGATCTACCGGGGTGTTGGGTGAACCGGTTAAGCTGTTGTCTGCGCTGTTGGTGGTTTGGTAGCCAAAAGTGATCGGCTGAGGGACATTAAGACTGATGCCACAGGCTTCCCCTGCCGTGGTGCCCGAGTTAATGATGGTAGCGAAGGCCGTTATCGTATTGCCGGTTTGGGTCGCCCGGCTGTTGGGCAGGACGGCAGCAGCCAACAGAGGATCGGCAAGCACTGGCTGTGTTAGGGCGCTAGCGAACAGCAGAATCGCGAGCACTATACGGCGTGACACAGTCTTCTCCTGATTGGATTCAGCTCTCAACACAGGCATATAGGCAGCAATTTTCGCACACCTGCTGGCGCGAGCTCTAAATGGAGTTGTTAGGATTGTGTGTTACTCCGTAACGTTTGTTTGGTCGTCCACATACCCGCCCACATAGAGAAAGCGGTCAATTGCCCTAAACCTTTGATTTGGCGGC
>CAZSYU010000085.1:10680-15160 GCA_964611345.1 uncultured Pseudomonadales bacterium | reverse complement strand
GCGGCCTATTCGGCAACTAGTTTACCCTATAAACACTGTTTAGGAAGTGTTTAAGTCGGACAGGAACCCACTCTGATGGCGAGTCGCGGCCCATTTTTACGCCTTGTTGACCTCTGCCCCTTCCGGACCCTGTTCGATCCAGCCTCGGGTAGCCTGACTGCCAGTCGCACTGCACCGACCCGAGCATTATGATCGAAGAATCAGGCATCACTCCGGGAACCGGGACCATAGAAGAGCTACAGGATAAGACAGGGGATCATCTTTGAGTCGCGTCAGTCTATCTACACTCCTGGGGGCGCTCTTGGCTTTGTGTGAGATCACCGCGGCTAATGAAATCCCGACTGTCATCGATGGTCATACCTCCAAAACCGTGGACACTCTGCGTGACCATTTCAAGCCCAGCACGGTCGAATTTTCCGGCAGACCATTGCACTTCGTTGAGGTACACAGCGAGGCTGATGTCAGCGCCAAAGTGCCAGTGGTTTTTGTTCACGGCACACCCGGCGGGTGGGACGACTACAGGGTGTTTATGACCAATGATTCCTTGCAGCAAGTCTTCCGACTCATTGCAGTGGATCGACTAGGTCACGGTAGCTCTGTCGGTGCTATAGAACCTTCTCTGCAGGTGCAGGCGGCGTCCCTCAAAGCTGTGCTCGACCAAATTGGTGCTGGGCATGAAGCCAAGCGCGCGATTCTGGTCGGGCATTCACTCGGCGGACCGATCATTGCTCGCACGGCCATGGACTATCCCGAACAGGTCGCTGGCTTGGTGTTCATGGCGTCGTCGGCGGACCCCAGGCGCAGTCGCAAATGGTACAATCTTGCCGGCGCGATTCCGCCAATTCGCTGGCTTTTATCACCACCACTGAGTCGTGCAAATCGTGAAATATTACCGCTAAAACGTGAGTTAACTAATATGCTGCCGCTTTGGCAGCACATCACTGTGCCCACAACGGTCATTCAAGGTGGGAAGGATACATTGGTTGACCCACGCAACGCAGAGTTCATGCGCGAAGCCCTGACCAACGCTCAAGTCACCATGATTTTAAAGCCCGATGCCAACCACTTCCTGCATTGGCAGCAACCTCAGGTACTCATCAATGCCCTATCAAGTTTTGCACAGCGCAACAATTAGGTGACGCACTAGACTCCTCGCTGCGCTACAGCTCGTTTGCGAACTGCGCTAATCTGGCGCCCCACTTGAGTACGCGAGTCAGCAAATGGATGCGGGAATCGACGGACTGCTGGATTCGGCAATGCGGCCAGTTGCGGATGCGATTTCCGCGTTCATCTTCTATGCAGTACCGATTGCGGGCACCCAGGTTCCCCTGATTGTCATCTGGCTGGTTGTGGGCGGGTTGTTTTTTACCGGCTTTCTGCGCGGAATCAATCTCACTGGTTTTCACCACGCCACTCAAATCTTGCGGGGCAAGATTGAGCAGCCCAACGCCACCGGCGAAGTGTCGCAGTTCCAGGCGTTGACCACGGCGGTCTCTGGCACAGTTGGCATCGGCAATATCGCGGGCGTGGCGGTGGCCATCAGTGTCGGCGGTCCAGGAGCGACCTTCTGGATGATCGTTGCAGGCCTCTTGGGCATGAGTACCAAGTTCGCTGAATGCACACTCGCTGTGAAGTATCGCCGCATCGATCCTGCCACCGGTGAAGTCTCTGGTGGACCAATGCACTACTTACAACATGGCCTCGCGGAGCTCGGTCACACCAAGCTGGGTCGAGGGCTCGCGGTGTTCTACGCGGCCAGTATGGTTATCGGCTGCCTGGGCATTGGCAATATGTTCCAGGCAAACCAGGCAGCGGCCATTGTCATCAACACAACGGGCGGCGCTGCCAGTCGGTTCGCTGGGCAGGCCTGGTTGTTAGGTGTCGCTCAAGCCATCATCGTAGGTTTGGTCATTGTCGGTGGGATTAAAAGCATCGGGCGGGTTACGGCGCGCCTGGTGCCTTTTATGGTGGTGTTGTACGTGGTCTGTGCTTTGGTTGTGCTGGCGCTCAACGCGAGCGCCATTCCTTCCGCAATTGGGGCTATTGTGAGTGGGGCGTTCTCTGCGGATGGCATAGCCGGTGGTGTGATTGGCGCCATGATTGTTGGGTTTCGACGGGCGGTGTTTTCCAACGAAGCGGGTCTTGGCAGCGCATCAATTGCCCACAGCGCTTCGCGGGTGAGTCATCCTGCTAGCGAAGGTTTTGTTGGCTTGCTGGAGCCCTTTATCGACACCGTCTTGGTCTGCACCCTGACGGCCCTGGTGATCATCACGACAGTCTATGTGCCCGGCGCGACAGATGTGAATGGCATCGAGTTGACATCCGCTGCGTTTGCCACAGCGTTTTACTGGGCTCCGATACCCTTGAGTATCTGTGCTGTGCTGTTTGCGTTCTCAACTATGTTGGGTTGGAGCTACTACGGACGCAAAGCCTTCGGATTTCTGGCGGGCGACTCCCGTGCCGCTACGATCGGCTTTAACCTGTTCTTTCTGGCGTTCGTTGTACTGGGCAGCAGCGTAGAACTTGGTGCGCTAATCGATCTGTCGGATGCGCTGGTGTTTGTAGTGGCAATACCGAATCTGCTGGGCTTGTACTTGCTGGCACCCGTCGTGCGACAAGAACTTGCGTTGTACAACCGCGAAGTGCGCGACCTTAAACGGGGCTAGCGAGAAACCTGTAGCAAAAACGATGTGCTGCTACGTTGGGACGGTGAAGAGTCTGTGGTTTTGTTACCGGATTCCGACGCCTAGGTTTACCACTGGTTTTTCGATAGGACAAAAAAAGCCGCCATTGTGGCGGCTTTTTTTTACGCATCTCGTATTTATAGCTTTTTCTGTCTACGAGATCTTGCGGTCAAACCAAATCCCGCGAGCGCCGAGAGAAACAATGGCAGAGCTGCGGGGATGGGTACAGGTGAGAGGGCAAGTGAATCGACACCACCAGAATCTAGGAAGTTAATCACGATTGAGTCACCTGGGTTGAGAACGCCTGAATTGAAGATGAGGCGCGCCGTTTCACTTTCTCCTGAGAGTGATGCTCGGCCTAGCGGCGATCGCACACTATTAATGATTGAGAAAAATTCAAATGTTCCGTTGTCAATGACTGAAGCACCAGTGAGCCTAAAGGCTGAGTTGCCGCTATTTGAAGTCAATGTAATCGTGCCACCGGGCGCACCAGCGTCATCAGGAATAGCCGACCCTTGTTCCTGAACAATTAGGATATTACCTGCAATACCGTTTTCACCTTGCATAGCTGGCACAAGATCAAAGTCATCGTTGCAAGCGCGGCCGGTACAGGTGGTATCAAACAGCACTGCCCTGGGTGGCGTATCACTGCTTGTAACACTCACGGAAAAGGTAAAGCCATCTTCCATGAATGTACCGGCACCAAAATTCAACGGTGTTTGGCCTGAACTAGAATCTAAAGCATCAAAATCAATAACTACCGCATGCGCTGAGAGACCCGCGCCTGCTAGAGCGAAGGTGACCAATGCACCAGCTGCAATGCGTAAAAAACTCATTTTTTTCATTCTCCTCCCTGAGAGCAACATAGGGTATGACTGCTCTTGTTAACTTTAAAACGATGAAGCCCTGGCTCGTCGGCTACCTCAGTTCATTTAGCAACTTTATTGCTTCACCGTCTATACCCCATATGGATTAGGCGAACAGAAAAATTCACTGCCAAGCGGTTCTCCAGGCTGATTCTGAATTTGGTTCAATTTATACGTGCGTTTGGAATAGAGGCTTGCAGCCAGACACCATTGCAGTCATCAAGGCGTCAATTCAGCACCCCGACAGACTGAATTACTTTCAGTTAACACCAAAACGCCAACCAACACTGAGATCTAAGTTCTCGCAACTAAGAGAAGCAGGTGCTGTGCTGCTAATCGGCAAAGACAGTGGCATACCTATGAAGTTTCATTGGGCAATGCCACTACAGATCAGCAGCGCTCCACAAAACGGAATAATCCTCGCAGTGAATGAGAATCGACTGATACTGCTCCAGGGAGTTTCCTGCCGGGATTGCATAACGTTGGGCTCCCTTATTGCTTTTCAAGAGCGAGATCATCAGCGATCCCTCAACCGCATTACTCTTGGTTACTTCCGCAGCAGATAACGGTGATAAAAACAATTTCAGATCGGGTGCGTTGCGGGTTTTAAAGTCGCTATCAAGCTCAACAAACAAGGCGCCATTGTCGCGTACGATAGACCATGTGCCGCTCGAATCACGGCGCTTTTTAATCCAAGTACCGGAGGCAACAACACCATCCGGCGCGGTTGGCGCGGCCGCAACAGCGGGCGTAGGTGAAGATTCAGGTGCAGGTTCAGGTTCAGTTTCAGCAGGTGCAGCGGCGATTACCGGCTCGTCGATTTTCGCGGGCACCTTCGCGACCTCCGCTACCGTTGCGGGGACGGGTGCTGGCGCTGGAATTGAAACCGGAATCGAATCTGCAACTGGAACCCCCGCTGCAACTGGAACC
>CAZSYU010000085.1:0-10580 GCA_964611345.1 uncultured Pseudomonadales bacterium | reverse complement strand
CTGCAACTGGAACCCCCGCTGCAACTGGAACCTCCGCTGCCTCTGCAACCATTTCTTTGGCTTCTTTGGCCGTAACGCTCTGTTCTGATACGACCTGTGCTTCGGCTGGTAGCACACGTGCAACCGCGTCCTGCGCTGGGACTTCTGCCTGTAATGGCTGCTCGCTTGCCGGCGGAAGCTCTGGAGGCTGCTCTGCCGGCTGGCTGGTGAGCTGCTCAGACTCGGGCATCTGCACGGTAGTCCGATCCGGTTGCTCAGAACACCCCGCAACCAGCGAGCCCATCACAATGGCGGTTGTCAGTTTTTTCGCGATATTGCGCATCGGCCCTGTTCCAAATGTGGGATTCTAAACTGGTCAGAATTTGTAACCGAGGATAGCTTTTTTAAGTAAAGTACGCACTGGTCTGGAGAAATCCCAATGCGAAGTCAGTCAACTGCCCTTTACCTCGTCTGCATTCTCATGTGCTTGCTGGCAGCGTCCTGCAAGAGCACCCCGCCACATGCGGAAGTCAACACCATCTATCATCGGGCAGCGCAATACCACGAGCCGGATCGCAACCCAATCATTGTGATACCGGGGATTTTGGGTTCCCAGCTGGTCGATGAGCAGAGCGGTCGGACGGTCTGGGGTGCCTTCCGAGGCAGCTTCGCCAATCCAAATCGACCCGCCGATGCCCAACTTATCGCACTGCCGATTGACGACAAAAAGCCCTTTAACGAACTCGATGACGGTGTTCGCCCAAATGGCGTACTTGAAAAACTTGGCATACGCCTGCTCGGCATTCCAATCGACCTACGTGCCTACGTCGGCATCCTGACCACGCTCGGTGCCGGCGGCTACCGGGATGAGAGCCTCGGACTAAACGGTATCGATTATGGCGGCGATCACTTCACCTGCTTTCAGTTCGACTACGACTGGCGCCGGGACAATGTCGAGAACGCCGCCCGCTTGAAAAACTTCATCGACGAGCGTCGGGCCTATATTCAGGCTGAATATAAAAAACGCTACGGCATTGACAACGCCGAATTCAAATTCGACATCGTTGCCCATTCTATGGGGGGGTTGGTTACGCGCTACTTCTTGCGCTATGGCGATGCACCCCTGCCCGCGGATGGCTCGGAGCCTGAGGTGAGCTGGGCTGGCGCCAAAGACGTAGAAAAAGTGGTGCTGGTTGGAACACCTAGTGGAGGTGCCAGCGAGAGTTTTGAGTTATTGCAAACAGGCTATAAACGCGGCCGACCGATTTTACCCACCTATCCGCCCTACATCATGGCAACCTTTCCTTCGGTGTATCAGTTATTACCCCGGCCCTGGCAAAACCGCATTGTTTATAGCGACGCCGCAGCCACGCCAATTGGCAACCTCTATGACGCCAAGCTTTGGGACAAGTTTGGTTGGGGGCTGTCTGCCGACAGTGAAGCGCATCGCGAATTTCTGCGCAACGCTCTACCAGATGTCGAAGATGCTGAAGAACGGCAAAAAATCGCGCAAAGATATCAAGCGGCGGAACTGGCTCGAGCCCAGGCCTTTCATCGTGCGCTGGATACTCCGGCCAAACGGCCAGAGGGGCTTGGTTTGTATCTCGTCGCCGGAGATTCAACCGAAACGCCGACCCAGGTCACCGTCGAACGGGCGACCGGCAAGGTCACAATTTCTGAATACGGACCTGGAGACGGTTCGGTCCCCCGTTATAGCGCCCTGGCTGACCAACGCATCGATGGCGACTGGAAACCTTATTTAATATCCCCTGTCGACTGGTCTGGCGTCACCTTCCTGCCGAGTACCCATTTTGGCCTGACAACCGATCCGGCCTTTGCTGATAACGTGCTCTACGAGTTACTGGAAGCCCCACGACACTAGGCTTGCGATCGAATCTGCTCGATTGCAGCCAATGCCTCCGCCTTGCGCTGGGACATATAAGGAAGAAATATCCCGCGATAACTGTCCTTTAGTCGCTCCATCGCGAGATTAGTCTCAACCTGACCTTGCGCAACGTCACCCAGATAGATATTGGCAATGCCAATTTCAAACAGGCTAAGCAAATCAAAGAAGTAACTGGACTCGGTTATTTTCGAAACGTTGCCAATCGACTTGGCGCCTACATAGTCTCCTTGCCAGCTTGCCAAAACAATTTGCGCACAGGTTAGATCACTGCTGCGATAGTCTGCGCGCCTGGCAACATCAAGTGCCCGAACCAGGGCATCATTGGCGGCGTCAGCCTGCTCAAGGAACCGATAGATCAAAGCCTGTCTGGCCAACGCCACCGACAGCTCACGGGTTTCTTCACCCAACATGCGCGACAAACCAGTCATAGCTGTTTGATTGTGCTGGTTTGCCCTAGAGAAATCTTGCTCGGCAAACTCAAGTACCGCGGAGTACATATACACATAGGCATGCACCACTTCGTTCTGGTTGTGCGGCAAATCTACAATGCGTTTGGCTTTTTCAAGCGCCTCGCGCGCTGGCCCCAGTTGCCCCAGATTCATGTATGCAGAGGCCAGATTATTGTAACCCCCAGCCAGAGCGGGATGACTGGTCACGGGCGATACATCCAGAAACAGGGCTATCGCTCGTTCCATGGTCTCTACCTGTTGCTGATGTTGGTCAAAAGTGCCGTAGGCATTGCCAATGTCATTCAACAAATAGATGTAGCGCGTCGACCGATCGAGCCCCTGAGCTATAAGCATGCGCTCGGCCTTAAGCAACATCTGCAGGCCTACCTCAGAACGACCGCGCCGAGTCAGATTTTTGCCATGAGAAATGAGTGCCTGGATCTGCAACTCTGCGGATTCTATGGTGCCCACCAAAGCCAGAGCTTTTTCGCTGAAGCGTATCGACAATTTTTTCTTCGACAAACGCTCCAACGCCACCGACAGCCTCGACAACAGTTCCACCTGCACGTCGGGATACTCGGTAAGATTTTCTTCAATATGTTGGCCCGCGAGTTCCAGCACATCACTCATCTTGGCATCAGGACCCGCCGACAAGTCCACATCCCAACGCGAGGCAGGTGACATCAAAATGTCGCCGATCAAATCACTCACCACCGTTGCCCGTTCAAGTTGCTGGTTCGCGATGCGGGTCTGCTGGCTAGAAACCAACAACGCTCCAATCAGAGCCACTACCGATATGCTACTCGCTAAAAATCCAGCCCGGTGGCGGGAGATAAACTTGCGCAGTCGATAGGCCCGGGAATCAAATTGCGCTTCCACTGGCCGGCGCATGGCAAAGTTTGCAAGATCGTTGCGTAGAGAGCTGACCGAGGCATAACGCCGTTTTGGTTCTACCGCCAAAGCCTTGAGGGTGATCGCATCGAGATCTCGGGATATCGCGAGTCTGCGCTCCTTTTTCACGCGTTCGCTCGGCCGTTCGGCAACGCCAGCACAGACTAACTGGCCCGCGGCAAGCAGCGACATTTCAGAGGTATCGTGCGCGTGGGTATTCGTCAGTATGCTGTAGAGCAACGCCCCCAACGAGTAGATGTCGGTGGCCACCGACAGCGGTGCCCCGGTGAGCTGCTCGGGGCTTGCGTAAGCCGGCGTAAAAGCCCCCCCCACGGTATGCTGCAGGTCCTGGTCGTCGAGCATCTTTGCCAGACCAAAATCGAGCAACTTGGGTTCACCATTAGGCAACACCAAAATATTGCCAGGTTTAATGTCACGGTGAATGATTAGCGAGGCGTGGGCATGCTCCACGGCAGCACAAATCTTGTCAAACAGTGCCAGTCGCTGGCGAATGCCCGGTGCGTTCGTCTGTAGATAACGATCCAGCGGCAGACCATCTACCAGCTCCATCACTACGTACGGCATGTTCTGGCTGGTGGTACCTCCATCCAACAATGACACAATGTTGGGGTGAGTCAGATTCGCCAGCACCTGACGCTCAATCGTAAACTGCCGCAGTAGCCTGTCGCTGAGCTGATTCGACCGAATGACCTTAACGGCCACACGAGAGACAAATTCGCCGTCGCAGCGTTCTGCCTCATAAACGTCCGCCATACCTCCGGAACCCAGCTTGCGCAAAATCCTGTAGTTGGGAATGTCGAGTCCAAGGCTGACCCAATCCCTGTCCTGGGTGACCTGGGCCACTTCGGCAAACGCATCAGCCTGGGTCTCGTTGGTGTGCTTCAAGAGACTAGTCACCTGGCGAAGAAGCCCTTTGTCATTCGCACAGGTGAGGGCCAGCCAGTGTTCGCGAGACTCGGCTGGTCGCCCAAGCGCCTCGTCAAGCAGCTCAAGTACGCGTCGCTGAGAATCGTGTTTTTTCTTCACTGCGGTGTTCATTGGGAACCCGTGAATACCTCCGTGCTCCCGGCGCTTGATGCCACAGAGCAATCATCGCGAAGAGGCCAACCTCGTGGCTATTTAACCAGCTCGCGTGCACAAGATCACCATCTATGTATGTATTTAACAGATGGTTAGGAACGCGGGCACGACACCAAGGCCCGCAGGATCAGGCCGGTATCTGCGAGACGCTGCAAAATGCTGCTGCTTGGAAGTAGCGCTCTGCTAAGACGAGGAACTATTATCAAAAAGCAGGCACCAGCCATCATTCGATTGGCCAACAATTCGCAAGGCGTTGTACCCGGCATTAAAGGCTTCTGGCGGTACAAACGCCGACCATTGGTCGGCTGCTGAGCGCAACGCCTTCACACGCCGGCCATTAAACTCCACGACTATCGCCGACTGTCGAGCCTGTGGATCGTTTAGCAATACATGGGCAGCGAGAAAGTGTTGGGGATGTGCATGGGTGTAGAGCTCGGGATGAGCCAACTCTATACCTGATTCACACGGCAGCATGGTCTCAGGCAAAACCAAATCTGGGTTTATCTGCTCTGCTTTTGGCCACCAATCGAGTCCACTACGCAGGTCGAGTGTTTGTGGTAAATCGATGTATTCACGATAAGAGCGTATTCGTCGGCCGAGAGGTTTTTGCTCAACTTCTCCTGTTTGCAAACCAAAAGCGGCTGGATCGAGACCCACGCTCTCGAGAATGATTGGCAGCAGGTCTGTGCTTTGGAAGGCACGCTCAATACGTTGCGGCGTACTCTGCCCAGGGCGTTTCACAAAAACTGGGACGGCGGCAATATCAATATAGTTATCTGCAAAGGGTTGCCGGCGCGACATCCCAGGAGCGAGTCGCACGCCGTGATCAGCAGTGACAACGAATAGCGTGTTGTCGTAGCGCCCTGAACTTTGCATGCGAGTCATAACCTCACCAATCATTCGATCCACCAGTTGGAGTTGCCACAGGAAAAAATAGCGCGCCTCAACATCAGCCCAGACTTCAGCGGACAGTTCGTCCCGGGCATCATGGGTTACGTGCCCGGAGGTGGTTCCGTGCCGAAATAGACGGTGCTTTGTTGGCAGACTGGTGTATGGAATGTGTGGATACAAAGAGTGCAGAAAGTGCAAACCAGGGTCATCGAACTGATCCAAACGATCGAGCCATTTATCAAACTTCTTTAAGCGCTCATCATGAACAATATTTGATGATTCACTAAGAAAGGAACTCCATTGACCAGTGAGCGGTGGTAGTCGTGCAGCGAGAAATTTTGGTGCCACGAGATGTGCATATACAACCAGGCTGTCCAGAGCGACTAGCCGCCAGTTCGCCCGATCGACGCGGTGGTATTCGGCAGCGAGCGTAGATGCCGACTCTTCAACGTTTAGTTCATAGTGGCTGGCAAGGATCGTAAAAATATTCTGTGGATGATCATCAATGTTCGGGTTTTTCGCTGGCTCTGGAAGTTTCCCAGTAAGCAAAGCTGGCAAGGCCAGCCGCGTTCTGGATGCTACCGTTGATGCTTGAGTGTACCAATCAGCTTCATCTGCCAGTTGTGCAAAATTCGGAAACAAATCACGACGAATTTCCAGATCAGAGCCAAGTAATGCGGTGAGCGGTAACTCATCAAACACCAACATAACCACATTTGGCGGTTCCGTCAGGTTTTGACCATCGGCTTCTACAACTGACGAGGCTTGCGAGGAAAGAGAGAGATAGCCAGAGGGCAGCTGGACAAGCAACAAGACCGGAAATATCGCTGCCGCTATGACCGCCAGACGCAAGCCTTCCCTGACCTGAGCAAATCTTAGTGTTAGAGCGATGCCAACAATTCCGAACACACCGATCAAAGACAAGTTAATCAGTGGTCGAGTGTCAGTGAACACCTTGGGTGTAATGAAGCAGCTCAGTAACAGTATAAATACTGCCGCAAGCACCCATCGCAGAGCTGCACCCAAGGCAGGCAGAGGTTTTTCGATGGCTGTGAGCAGCGCCACCAGCGCTAGTGGAATAGCAAAGGATACAATACAAAGAAACCAGATCAGCTCAGTGTGTAGCAGCGCATGCGCACTAAGAAATGTCGGGAAGCGACCAATCAGATCATAGAGCGGTTGAGCAACGGCCAGGCTGTAGAGACTAACAAGCTCCAGTCCGCCGAGTCGTACGCACCATCTACTTTCTACACTCCGCACCACTTCCGCACATACTGCTACTTACGCACGAACTCTAGCACGGCATAGATCGATTTTTTTCGCGTCGATAAGCACCAGGTGCTGTACCAACGTGGTTTTTGAAGGTCTTGCGAAACGCAGCTTCTGAGTCATAACCCACACTGTTGGCAATCTCTAGCATGCTGCGATTGCTGTCTACCAGGGCTCGCGCTGCTATTTGCATGCGCCAGTGTTTCAGGTAGTTGCCAGGGGTCATACCGACCCCTTTTTTAAAACGTTGGGTAAACGCCGACTCACTCAAACCGACCAGGCCAGCCATATCACTGAGTCGATGGGGTGCTCCGGGTTCGCGATGAATACTGTCCAGTACGGGCGCCAATTTTGCATCCCCCAAACTACCGATAAAGCCCTCTAAACGACCCTGCTCTATCTCCACCCGCAGCATTTGAATAAACACCAACTCGGCAAACCGATCAATCGCAAGGTCACTGCCGTAGGAATCGCGCGCCGCTTCTTGCATCCACAGATTAACGAGTTCTCGAACCCCGGGATCGCCGGATTGCGACAGATCCAGCACCATCTCCCTCGGCAGGCTGCCAAGTAAAGGGGCTGCCATACGCTGATCGAACAGGAAGTAACCACAAACCAGGCGCGTGATTGTTCCTTCTAAGCGTTCCGGTGGTGGACGATTCAGCACATGGGGCGACGGCGGTTGGTCCGTGTCCGCCAGCACATGAGAACTGTCATGGGGGAACAGCACCAGCTGACCCGCCAGTAACCGCTGCGGTTCAGCTCCCGCGCCATGCAACCATCCCTCGCCCTGGCACACCAGGTGGAATGGCACTTGAGTAGACCCAGAGGTGTCAATCGCCCACTGGCCACAGTAACCGTCGCGGAAGAACACCGTCGCCGAAAAGTCGAGCTGGCGCAGAATTGCGCTTAGCAAATCATGACCTATATCTGCTTGATCCACGTTTTCAGACATATTTTAACCCGTTTTAGGCATATTTTTGTCGTTATACCAGATTTAGAGTGTCTACCTGTAGCGGCTGATCAGCTACAGAGAGCCTCTAGCGCCGATGCAGCTGATCGCGTGAACGTTAAAACCATCAAAATGGATCTATTGGAGATACACCCATGACTACCCGACTGCCCAAACTACTCGCCGGCACTTTGCTTGCGTTAACCACGACATTCGCCTTCGCCGGTGTCGAGACTGCAACCGATGCCAACGATGTGATTCTGGCTGGCCACGACGCCGTCGCTTACTTCACGGACAACAAGGCAGTGCAAGGCAGCGCCGAATTCACGGCACAACACGACGGTGCCGTGTATCGCTTTTCCACAGCTGAAAACCGCGACACTTTTCGCGCCAATCCCAACAAATACGCCCCAGCCTATGGTGGGTACTGTGCCTTCGGTGCAGCACTTGGCAAGAAGTTCGACGTAGATGGTAAAGCGTTCGAAGTCGTCGAAGGCCGTTTGTACGTAAACAAAAACAAGAAGGTGTACAAAAGATGGAGCCAGGACATTCCAACCAATATCGTCAAGGCTGAAGGCCAATGGCACACCATCGCTGATACTGCACCTGGCGAGTTGTAGTACTCGTTCGCTAGACGATCAAGATAGGGTCAGGGGTCAGCCTCTCGCTGGCCCTTGATCGGATCGCTTAAGTTCCGAACGTTAGCTATCGAACACGAATCCGATAACGCAGCACAAACTGCGGAACTGGAGTACCGGGGACACCTAACAAACTACCGGCGGGTGTGATTCGAAAATGAGTAACACTCGGATCAAAGTCCAGCGTGTTTGGCGGCACATAGTTAAAGGTAGTCGCGTTGTCGTTGGAATAGCTGACGTGATTTGCCGGGACCCACACCAGGCCACTTTGGTTTGGTGCAGCACCATCAACGAACGCCAGACTGTGTCCCCCGCCATCCAGATCGCCAACAAAGAGTTCGGTATTGGCGTCTACAGCGAATATCATATCCAGGCTATCGCTGTCGGCCGAAGCTACCCCATCGTTGGTGACGAGCACATTCGCATCAAGCTCGGCTCCAGGAATGGCCTTGAAATTCGCCGCACTAAACCCGTCTTGAATGACATCGTTGGTAATTGCAATGGTGATATTGGGTTCGGGAGGCCATTCGAAGGCTTGTCCAAACGCTAGCTGACTGATGTCTTCGGCGATGTGCGCGCGCTCGCTATCGTTATCCTGATCTTCATCGATGGTCTGCGACAACGCACTGGCGGAGTTGCCGCAGCGTCGCGCCCAGCCGCCGTTGTTGCCGTTTCGAGTATTACCATGCCCAACGGCGAGTGGCACCACCGTGAATGGCATGGTGTAGTTCACAGCAGTGCAGGCGTCATCAAAACCGACCACTGCATCAACTAGCCGACGACTGTCATAGGCGAGAGTATTACCCAACCTGTCTAGCAGACTGCCGTGTAGATTTGCTGGGAACACCACATAGCCAATGCGTTCCGCCACATTCACGGCGCCATCATCGACTTCCGAACGCTCTAGAGCCAGCTGTACATTGGTGGCAGTGAGGCCGTGTACAGCTACCGTCAACCAGGGCGCAAGAACCGTCGCAGGATTCGCTGGGGTGGTTGCGTTGTTGATGGTCTGCAAGTGCGCCAAAAACGTCGGCGTTTGACTATAGGTCTGGTTGAAACTTAAGGTCGTGAAACCCTCAGGTCCCCCGACGTTAATAGCGCGCTGAACCTGCGTGGTGTCAACAAATCCTGCTTCAAACTCGGTTCCGTCGGCCAGTGCATAGCTGCCGGGAACAACCGCAATATAGTCTAAGACCATTGACGCAACGGCTCCGATAGAGCCGGGTGGTGCAAAGGCTGCGATTTGAAACCCTGTGGAGCTGACATTCTGCACGCGAACAGCAACCGGTTGATTGTCACCCGTCCCGGGTTGCGTCAATACAACCGGAGTACCCGACAACGGCGAGGGAAAGGTTACGTTAGTAAAGCTCAGGCTTGCGTTGTTACTGTTCACCGCTGGTAGATTTACCATATTCGCCTCCCAACCACCGTTGGTAAAGCTACCTTCAAACGACCCGTCGATTACCACTACACTGGCTTGCTCAGTCGTGTGATTACGGTCAGCGTCCTGGGCCTGATCTTCATCGACGCTAAATCCTGCACTATTGCTGTTAAGAGAGCAGTGGCGCAGCCAACCACCATCACCACCGTCGCGTGTTGACTTGTTGGCAAAGACTATGGGGTCGACAAAACTGTTGGAAAAATCGACCGTCTGACAGGCATCATCCCATCCAACAATATTGTCTGCTGAACGAATAGCTTCAATAGTTCGACTAGTACCAGAGTCATCAATGAAACTGGTATCGGTACCACTTGCGATCGCCATGTATGCAATCTGTTCAGTATTCGAGATTACTCCAGCGCTAGTTTCAGAATACTCGAGCGCAATGTCAGCACCATTGTTGTCGACGCCACGAGTGACAACGGTGAGTGCTGGCACGGCAATGACACCGGGTGTGAGAGTTCCGTTGTTGTTACTTTGTATCTCTACCAACACAGCTGCGTCAGTAGGAAAGCTATTGGCGAAAGTTAGGCTTGTGTAGCTCGCGCCCGGCACATTGATCCCTTGATGGCTCGTTGTGTTGATAAAACCCACTTCAATAAGCTCGCCGGTGGGTAAAGTGTGCGTGCCTGGAGTTATAGCCAGATAAGAGATTTGATCGGCCGGTGTTAGGCCATCTTCCCCGCTGGGTTCAAATTGTTGCACGTCGAACCCGCTGGTTGTGACGTTCAACACGCGCAGATGCGAGGGTTCAGGATTGCTATCAGTGGGTAATACAAATACTGCGGGTGGCGTCGAATAGCTACGTCGAAAATCAACCCGAGTTAAGTTGGATCCAAAGATAACGGGGGTGTTAAGGGTGACGCGGTCGACCTTTAGGGTGATACCTGCTCCGGCCGCACTGGCCAACACCACGAGGAGGCTCCCCATAACGATTCGAGAAACCCGCGTCAGCGTGCGGTTCATCAACCGCAAAATTTGTTGGAAGGCCGGATACATAGCGACGATTCTATGCTGCGCTCGGTGACAAAATGGCGCCTTCGCGCACAGTCCTGACCATAAT
>CAZSYU010000084.1:7457-17809 GCA_964611345.1 uncultured Pseudomonadales bacterium | reverse complement strand
TCTCAAGACTGTGCAGTGAGACGTGAATCAGGTAGTTGTCAAGAAACCCCAGGGCTTGCGCAAAGGTGGTGCTGCGTTCTGGGCCTGCAGGATAGATTTCGCCAATGAAACCAAGCATGGCGTAGAAGGCGCGCTGGCGTTCGAGGTTACTGGTGTTGAGCCCGAAATAACCCTGGCGGAGCAATCCGAGATTTGCCCGGGTGACCTGCGTGATGCGCACGGTAACTGATCCGTTTGCTGTGCCAGTGGCATGCACCTGAATTGTGTTGTCTTTTCCCAGGCTGAGTGGGATGTTCAGTTCGTTGGTGTGTTGCCAGTTGTCAGGCAACGGCACCAGCTCACCATTGATGGTGATCTCGATGCGCTCGAGCGCATCGTGATGCAGGCGTAACTGTCCAGGTGCGGTAATGGCCTTAAAGGTGCCCGAATAGGTTACAGGCTGTTGCTCGATGTCGAATCGTTTTGGACCGAACCGGGTCAGGTTTGCTTCGTTCACAGATATCTCCCCCAAGAGCGTTTGAATATAGCCTAACTAAATCAAAGCGTGCGAAAATACTGTAACCGCTGTAGTGGCGTAAAAACTATTCTCTATTTGCGACACCTGTATTCATGAGTAAACGAGTTCGACTATCCCCACACGACCGACGCATGCAATTGCTCGACTGTGCCGGCCGTATTGTGCTGGATAACGGATTGTCAAAGTTCACCATTGACGCCCTGGCAAAAGAGGCGGCAGTGAGTACTCCTTTGATCTACAAGTACTTCGATACGCGCCTGGAGATCCTGCAGGCGTTGCTCAGTCGTGAGAGCCAAGAGTTTTCAGTGAAGTTGCAGGATCAACTAGCTCGCTCGCCGAACTATGAAGACATCGTGCGAATTTTTGTAACCACAAACTTTGCTGGTGCGAGAACAGGCAGTTTGCTGAAGGTGTTGTTTAGCCAACCGGATGTGCGTAGTGGACTGGATTCTGCTGAGTTCGGCTGGATCAATAAGGTGCTAGTGGAGCGGACAGCGCACGAGTTTGGGATGAGTGTGAAGCAAGCGCGACAGGTAGTACCAATGGCCTCCGCGGCATCAAGAACAGCTGCTGAGCGGTTCAGCAGGGTTGGCGGTGACCGGGATGCCGCGATCAACGACACGGTGAAATTTATCTTTGGTGCGTTCCGCGGAGTAAGCTCGCAGCGCACTTCATCAAAAAGCTAGCCGGCGGGTTGGCTTACAACCCGAGATAGTCTTCGAAGTTTTTGCTATAGAACCGATCCAGCTCTTCCGGTGTTGCGTTCACCGCGTCCATGCTGCGTTCGTATGCCCCAAAGGGATCCTTGCCGCCTTCAGGGTGCGGATAGTCAGTGTTGAACATCAATATGTTGGGGCCAACATTTTTCAGAATCCACCCGGCGTTTTCGGTGTGCAGTGGGGCAACACGAACCTGGCGCTGAAAGTACTCCGCAGGTGAAAGACTGAGGTTTTTCAGGCCCTGATCAAACTTGCCAAGCAGTGAGACACCCATATCGAGGTTCATCAGTGACGCAGGCACCCAGTTGGCGCCGAGTTCGATAATGCCAACTTTGAGTTTTGGGAACCGCTCCAGCACACCATCGTAGATCATGCAGGTGAGCCAGCGTTCGATGGAGTGATGAACTACTGGCAAGTCTTTCGGTTTGGTGGTTTCTATGTTGCCGAGGTTGCCTTTTAAAACCCGTTCGGTGCCGGTGTTCATGTACACAGAGGGCATGTTCTGGCCGCTGCCGATATGCAAGGTTACCGGCACGCCTGCCTCTTCGAGCATCGCCCAGAGTGGGTCGTAGGCAATGTGTGAAGGCGCACGGCCTTCTATTGCATCAGAACTAATCCAGATGGCGTTAATGCCCAACTCGAGAGCCAACTTTAGCGAGGTTTGCGCGCGCTCGGGATCTTTCAGCGGCAGGAAGCCTACCGACTTAAGGCGTGGGTCGTCACCACAAAAGTCAGCCATGCCGCGGTTTAGTGCGTCAGCACCACCGTACACAACCTCCAGGTCTTTTGAGCGAGAAAAGCGCGCCGCACCAACGGAAGGAAAAATCAGTTGTGAACTCACGCCCATGATGTCCAGAGCATCGCTGCGCTCATGCTTTTCGATGGCACCGTAGGCGCTCCACATGTTGCGCTTGCCTGGGTGGGCAAATATGTCGGCTTTAAGCGCTGCGGTAAGTTCAGGGTCGTCTCCGGCCAGACGCTTGTCAGCGGCGGCCATAATGGGGTCTAGCGCCTTCATGTTGAGGTCAAATACCCCGTTGTCGAGGTTCGCTTTGACGTACTCTGAAGCGTAGCTCTCAAGCCAGCCGCGACTTTCGATAATGTGGCTATCAGCGTCGTGGATGACGCGGCCTTCGCGATGTGACATATAGAACTCCGGTCGTAGCAACTGTAATGCTTATTATATAACTCATATAATAACTCTCTGTCAAAACCTGCCTGGCGAACCTGGGAGATCTTAGACTTTGACCAATTTGGTGATACTTCTGGGCGCGACGGGTTTTTTTTGGCGGGCATCTTGCGCGGCAACTTGCACTTCGCGGCGACCTCGACCTGGTCGTGGCTGGTAGAACACAGGCTACCCTCACGCCGCTTGCGGCGGAACTTGGTGCAAAGGCTCTGGTGCTCGATAGAACGGATATTGGGGCGACGCGAGAGGCGCTGCGGCAGTATCGATCGTTTGCGGTAATAGACTGTTCGGGTCCGTTTCAAAACTACCCGGATGCTCCCTATGCCTTTGCTGAAGCAGTGCTCAATGCGCAGTCGCATTACCTCGACATTGCGGATGCGCCGGAGTTTGTTGGCGGTATTACAACGCTCGATGAACTGGCGAAGGGGCGAGGCGTTAGTGCGTTTTCCGGGGCATCGACCACCCCGGCCGTGACGTCGGCGATAGCAGCAGACCTGGTCGCCGATTTGGACACTGTTGACCTGATTGAAACGTCTATTCTGCCTGGCAACAAGACATCGCGTGGTCTGGCGGTTATGCAGGCAATTTTGGGTCAGGTGGGTAGGGCATTCAGGCAACACCACTGCTAAAGCTATCTAACTTGTTTCTGGGCTTTGGTTCCGATTGCGGTGGAATGCGGGTACGGGTTCGCGGCGAACAAGGTGAGCGGCGCATTGAGCGTGTCTGGGACATGGTCATTTCCGACGTAAATGGTCCGAAGACACCAGTGCAGGCAACGGCGCTCTTACTTGAGCAGCTTTTGGCCGGGCGCATTCAGCCGGGAGCACGACCTGCCGTCGCTGTGTTTAGTCGGGCTGAAGCCGAGACGCAACTCGCTACCATCGCCGCACTCCCGGCACCCGTACAGAGCTTGCACGATGTTGGATTTATTAAGCGCTATAGGGGTATTGCACAGGTTCGGACAGCAACCAGTTGGTATGGGCGAGTCGCGGCTTTTGTCGGTGGATTCCCCACACGAGGCAATCACAGCGTGCGTGCTGAAGTCGAGGTTATGGCGGATGACAATTTTGAAGTTTGGACCCGGCGAATAGGAGACCACAGCTTTAAGTCCGTGCTGCGCTATGAGCAGTTTGCTGATGACACCCAGGGCATGACCGAACAGTTTGGATTTATGCGGTTTCGTTTGGGTTTGCGAGTTCGTGATGGGGATCTGCAATTCCCTATTGAAAGTGGTCGGATTTTTGGGTTGTTATCAATGCCGCGCTTTTTGCTGCCGGTGAGTGACAGCAGTGAGCGTATTGATGCCTTAGGTCGATTTCAGTTTGACGTGCGACTGAGTATGCCTGGTGGGGCGTTGATCGCGCATTACAAAGGCTATTTGG
The DNA here is from genome assembly GCA_964611345.1 of uncultured Pseudomonadales bacterium. Taxonomy (GTDB): domain Bacteria; phylum Pseudomonadota; class Gammaproteobacteria; order Pseudomonadales; family Azotimanducaceae; genus JALZVT01. The sequence continues at coordinate 14,002 of CAZSYU010000084.1, read as the reverse complement.
AGCTGGTGTCGTAATTGCCGCTTCAGGTCGCCAGAATTCCAATCACGCACGCACTCATCGCCGATGCGCACGCACCAGCAACCAACGCTCGCATACCCAGAGCAACAACCTCAGCGTGGCGTTCAGGCGCCATGGCGTTTAGCCCGCCAATGAGAATCGCCACGCTGGGTAAATTGGCAAAACTCGAAAGCGCATAGGTCATGATGAGCGTGCTGCGCGAGCTCAGGGCATCTTCGGGTAATGCGAGCATGTTTAAGTAGGCGATGAACTCAGTAATGGCGAGTTTGGTACCGAGAATGGCGCCCGCAGTGCCAGACTCGGCCCAGGGAATGCCAATTAGCCAGGCAATCGGTGCAAACAGCCAGCCAAAAATGCGTTCGAGGGAGAGGGGTGCGCCCTGAATGTCAGGCAGCGACCCCAGCATTATGTTGAACAGACTGATGAGTGCGGTGAATACCAACAGCAAGGCCACCACATTAGCCAGCAGTTTAATCGATACGATGGTCCCCGAGGTAATGGCATCCAGACTGCTTGAGTATTCACTCTTAAGTTCAATAGCGTTGGCTTGATCGCCTCCAGCAATCTCACCCGGCACCATAACTTTTGCAAGCACGATGGCGGCGGGAATATTGATAACCGAGGCAGCCAGTAAGTGACCGAAGGCGTTTGGCACGTGCGGTTCCAGGATGCTGCCATACAGCACCATCATCGAGCCGGCAATGGTGCCCATGCCCCCGGCCATCAAAACCAGTAGCTCACTGCGGCTTAACGTGGGTAGGTAAGGTCGCACCAGTAACGGCGCCTCGCTCATGCCCATAAACAAATTGGCGGCGGATGATACGCCAACGGCTCCACCCACTCCGAAACTGCGTTGCATGATAATCGCGGCGCCACGTACCAGATAGATCAGTATGCGCCAGTGCCACAGCAGCGCAGACAGAGCGCCGATGACTAAAATCAGAGGAAACGCCTGGAGGGACAAAATAAAGGTGGAGCGCTCTTCTATGACTGCAAAGGGGGGTGGTCCGCCACCGAGATAACCGAAGACCATGATGGAGCCTTCAGTGGTTGCGGCGCTAATAGCCGCGACGCCATCGCTCAGTACACGTAATCCGTCGCGGACAAACTCCAGGTTGGTAACCATTGCTGCAAAGATAAATTGCGCCGCCACGCCAACCAGCACGATCCGCCATGAGATCGCGCGGCGATCTTCTGACAGCAACCAGGCGATGGCTATAAAAGCGCCGATGCCCAGTAGCCCCTGTAAAATGAGCATGTCCATGCACTACAAAAAAATCAGGTACTAAGTTAACACTAATTCTGTGCATACAGCAGACCAAGAATCGGGCAAAATCAGTTCAGGAACATCACTCAAAACCAAACACTGCGGAAGCCGGTTATGACTATCTCTTTTCAAGACGCAAGCGTCGCCACTTATCAGCAACTACTGCAGGGTGTTGCTGCAGTCCTCGAGAAGGGCGCAGAATTTGCCCAGGCCAACTCTATTGACCCGCAAGATCTGGTGATGGCGCGGCTGACCGACGACATGATGCCGCTGCACTTTCAAGTGGTGTCTGTTTGCCATCATTCTTTAGGTGCATTACAAGGGATGCGCGACGGCCGGTTTTCGCCGCCTTCGTTTGATTTGGATAAGTCTTACAACGAGTTGCAAGCGCTGGTTGCCGAGACGCTTGATGGCGTAGCGAACTTTGAGGACGCTGAGGCACTCGCAGACAAATCGATGGTATTTGCGTTGGGCGAAATGGAAATGCCGTTTACCAACGAAAATTTTCTCATGAGTTTCTCGTTGCCAAATTTCTATTTCCATGTAACCACCACCTACGATTTGCTGCGAATGAAAGGGGTGCCTTTGTCGAAGCGTGATTACCTGGGTGCTATGCGAGTAGGCTAGCTGTTGTGCCTGCTTTGTGTGTTTAGAGTGGCTGCCACTCTGGATTTTAAAACTGGCAGCACTTCGGCTTCAAACCAGGAATTTTTCTTCAGCCAAATGTTGTTTCGTGGGCTGGGGTGCGGCAACGGTAATAAACTATTGTCGTAGCTACGCCAGGCCCGAACAGTTTCGGTCACATTTTTTTGTTGTTGTGGCAGATGCCATCCTTGCGCGTACTGGCCGATGGCCAGAGTCAGACCAACGTTGTGTAGCTGTGTCATAATTTTGTCTCGCCAGGTGGTGGCGCAGATCGGTTTGGGTGGCAGGTCGCCCGATTTACCCTTGCCCGGATAGCAGAAGCCCATGGGCAAGATCGCAATTTTTGTTTGGTCGTAGAAGGTTGCGTTGTCGACACCCATCCAGGCGCGTAGTCGGTCACCGCTCGCATCATCAAAGGGTATACCGGTGTTATGAACCTTGGTGCCAGGCGCTTGCCCGGCAATGAGGATTCGAGCCTGTGGGTGCACCTGCAGAACCGGACGGACACCAGCGGTGAGTTCCTCTGCACAGAGCGTGCAGGCCTTGATGGAAGCAACAAGGTCGTTAAACACAATTTTGTGGTTAGGCGCTGTCTAGCCGAATAAAGTAGCGCGGCGCGAACCCCATGAGAAAGCGCATGGGCAGGGGAATTGGACGCTGAGATTGCACGCGATCATGTTCCGCACCTTCAACCGGGATGGCAAGGTGCTGCGTGGTCTGACCTTCGTAGGTGACCTGCACCTGTGGGCGAGCCAAAGCGTCTTTATACCAGGCGCGGGGCCAGTGATTCACAGCCACATAGGTGCTGCCGTCGACCTCCAGTCGGCTTAGCACGCGATCATTTTTGTTGCCGTCGCTGTCGGTGGTCACAATCACCAGAGTGCCATCATTCTGTGGTTGCACAAACCCCAACAGAGATTCGAACACGACGACAATGCCAACATAAACGCCGGCGACAATAAGCAGGATTTTGAGTGCTTTCATGATGATTCATACTCGGTAGATGGTTGTGTTTAGAGCATGAAGGTAGGGCATTAGCGTCTTGTTGCCAAGCTTTAGCTGGGTGCTGCTTGGGGTCCATGCCAAATACCGGGCATCCTGTTAGAGTTCCCGGTGCCGAAGCTCAGGACGGGAGTCTGCAGTGCAAAAATACAAAAAACTGGTGCCGATTATTGCGGTAATACTGCTTGCGCTAGGCGTCAATCTCGATCGGTTTGGGATTGATCTGCGGGCGTTGAGTAGTCAGGACTCGGGAATCGCTCAGACACAGAACTCCACAGCAAGCGATAGGCAATCCAGCCCAGCGCTTGCTGCCGATCTACCACACTGGTCCAGCACAGACCCCGAGATCAATCTATGGCACGTGTTTTATGGTGAGATAAATCGCAAGGGTAAGCCAACGGGTTTTCATTCGCGCCCTGGGGGCAATGACCCGGCGAACGCGAGAGTGGTCTCAGTTAAAGACCGACCCAATCGGGCCGGCGTTTATACGGCCAACATCGAGGTGCGCGATGGCAACCGATGGAAAAGCAAGTTTTCGAGCTTCTTCCCCGATAATCTGAGCCAGCAGGAAGTGGTTGATATTATCGTGCATGCGTACAACAACAGTAAGAATCCCAGGAAACAACCCTGGTCGGGTCCCTCGGGTTTAGGTTTTCAGGTGCAAGGCTATACGTCGTCGCGTGGCGGCATTAACACCGCTTTCCCTGTGTATCAGCGCAATCAGTAGAGAACAGCACATGACAAGCGAACTGGAATTCTATCTCGATGATCAGGGCATGCATTGCGCACGCGGTGAGGACGAGCGGCTGGCGATCTACCTGCAGACCGACATTCAGGGCTCGGTTGCTGTTGCTGAAGAACTAATTAGTTTACTCAGAAACCCGGACTTCACTGGCGACTTTAGTGGCAATGGACACTGTGTCGATTTCCGTGATAACTCTGTGGCGATCGAGGCGATGCACGATGAAGAGGCACCGGATCGGGTGCTATCGCGCGCTGAGATGTTAGCCAATGTTGAGGCCTGGCTGGCTTTTATCAGTCGATCCTAGGTTCCCGGATTGGTTTTAGGGTTGGGTGCCCAGCCGCTATACCAGCGCCGCTCAACAGTTTCGCCGAGATCGATTCGTCGGCCCTCGGCGTTCGACTGATAAATCGCGGTGACTAGGGCAAGCGAAGCTCGAGCTTCTTGCAGCGTTACTGGTCCTGGCGTGCCACTACTTATTGCTTCATGAATAAGTTCCAGTTGCCGCGCGTAGCCTTCCTGATGTTCGCTGTACCGGTTTACCACTTCGTCGAGCGCCGGTTGATCTGCTGGGTTTCTGGCTGTGAATGTCCATGGCGAGGTGGCTGGATTGTAGGGCCCTGCGCCCTGTGCACTTTCAGCGCTTAAGTTTTCAAAGCAGAAGCGCAGGCGAGATTGGTCTGCCGTATGGCCCAGGGTGATTGATGATGTAGCGAGTGCTCCACTCGTCAGTTGCAGCGCAATCGCACCACAATCTTCGACCTCGGTCGGGTGGGCACGAGTTGCCAGGTTGGCCTGCACGTTGGCAACAGGACCTAGCACCTGGCATAGCAAGTCATGGGCGTGAATCGCGTGGCCGAGAACCGCGCCGCCCAGTTCTGTTGCCCACTTGCCGCGCCAGTTTACGTCGTAGTAATCCGCATCGCGGCGCCAGTGAGTTTCGAGGGACGCCATTAGGGGGTTGCCCGCGATACCCCGCTCAACGATTTTTTGCAGTTGACCAATACCGTTACCGAATCGGTTCTGGAATATAGGGAATACCCTGTGGCTGGCTATCTGTGCTGACCTGATGATCATGTCGGCGTCTGCCAGTGACGCCACCAAAGGTTGCTCGCAGACAACGTGTTTGTTTGAGTCGAGTGTGTCGAGAATGGCCCGTTTGTGCAGGGCAGGGGGCAGACAAATGTCGAGCAGATCGACATCTTCTCTGGTTAGCGCGTCTTCATAGGAGGTTAGATGATCGCATCGGGCAAGCGTGATCAGAGGATCTGCCCGGTCTTCGTGGGGATCGCACACAGCGATAACCTCAAAGCGCTCAGGGTTTGCAAGATAACCCTCGAGATGGTCTGCACCGATGCCGGCACCGGCAATTGCTACACGTATCTTTGTCATCACGGCAGTCTAAATGAGCACCGTAACCGGTCAAGCTATAGGGGGTCCGGTAATTGGTATACTACGGGCGACACCGCAGTTGATACAGAGTAGGTATGGCCAGTAAAAAACTTCGACCCGGCAGCTTTAAGTCGGGTTCAGCCAATTCCCGAACCGCGACCCGACGCACGGGAAGAACGGCTGGCACTAGTCAATCAGCGTTTGCAGGCTACGGGTTTAAGGGCCAGCAGCCGTCTTCTGCGCAGGATAAGTCCCAAGATGAGTCCCAAGATGAGTCCCAAGATGAATCTCAGGAAGAGACACAGGATGCACCACAGTCAGAACAGGCAGCGCGCGGTAAGGTAGAGCCTGATCAGCAAGATTAGGTCGGTTTGACGCTATTAAATGTGATATCGCTAACGGACTTGGCGTGGCGACTGTGACAGGCTTCTCAGGCGATATGTATGCAATGGCTCCCCATTGCGACTCTGCGCAGGATCTTCGACCAGGCCGTGTTGTTCTTACCTTTCATGATGGATTCCCAAAAGCGCGGATTGCCTGTCGTGACTGTGTTTATCTGTCTGCTGTGTCTGTTTGTCTATTGGGAGCAGTACACCACTGACAAGCAACACTCCGATGCAGTCGCAGCTTTCTGCAGCGAAACTCTCGATACCAACACGCTGACAATCCACCGGCGTATTGGTGAGCGCTTCCCGGGGATCGGTTGCCAGCTGATCTATAAAACCTTGCGAGATACTGAGTCGCCCGCCGAACGATTGCGTGAGATCATCGATAGCATCGAACCACTTGGGCTCTTCACCCCGATAAACGAAGATCGTGCTTACATGTACGGGCTGGTGGCAGAACGTTTCAAACGCTATCAGTTGCAGGTTCCTGCGCCACTCACTGCCAAGCTTGCGTACGACCCCGCTAATCCTGATATCCGGCGAATGTTGACGTCGACGTTCTCGCACGGCGATGTCATACATCTGCTTGGCAATCTGCTGTTCTTTTTTATCTTTGCGGCTTCGGTTGAACTGGTGGTGGGCAATCTACTGTTCGCAGGTTTCATCGCGTTCGCTACCGTAGGGACTAGTTTGGGTTACAGCTACGCGACGCTTGGTGTGGCGCAAGCTTTACCTACGGTGGGCTTGTCGGGCGTGGTCATGGCGGCACTGGCCGCGCTTGGAGTGATAGTTCCGCGGGCGCAAATCAGGTGTTTCTTTTGGTTCTTGCTGATGTTTCGGGTTTTTCGGCTACCCGTATGGTTGCTCGCGCTCTGGTATATCGGTTGGGATCTGTTTGAACTGAATCGACTCGGAGCAACGACCTACGTCAACTACGCATCGCACATTAGCGGGGCTGTACTGGGAGTGCTGTTTGGACTGATCTGCCTAGTGTTTGCCAGGGAGTCGATAACTGCTGCGACCGAGGAGTACATCAGTAGCGAGGATCTGCCGCTCACTACTCTTCGAATCCGCTGAGGGCTCCGAATCCGCT
>CAZSYU010000084.1:0-7357 GCA_964611345.1 uncultured Pseudomonadales bacterium | reverse complement strand
CGAATCCGCTGAGGGCTCCGAATCCGCTAACTAACCGCCGGTACGGGTACCGGTGAAGGGGACTTCGCCGCGGGGGTTTTTGACCAGTCCTGTCATCTCTTCGCCATCTATCGTGCCTTCGTAGGTCACTTCTATAGTGCCGATCGGTACGGTGATTTTTAGGGGAAAGCTGAACTTGTTGCCATCGAGAGTGACGCTGGTGATGTCCAGTGGTCCACGGAAACTCTCGTAGGTGCCTTTGAGTACGCCATCGACCTCAGAAATTTCGACAATTGGGTTTTGTACGCCGCGTGGCGTATCGATGGTTAACGTCCATTGCCCTGTGATAAGGGTTGTGCTGCTGCCAGTTGTATTGTCTCCGCACGCGCCCAGAGTGAAGAGTACAAGTGCGCAGGCGCTGGTTATCCATTGAATTGTCGTCAAGGTGAGTTCCTCTGTTTGTTGAGTGGCCAGTTTACCTGTTGGCAGTTGAGTTGTTCAAAATAGCCCATTCATCATCTGTGGGACGTCGGCTTGCCGCAGTGTCGGTATGCTGTTTTTTAGGTCCAATGAGAATGCGATAAAACACGGGGACCGCCAGCATGGTGAGCAGGGTAGAGAAAGCCAGTCCCCCCATGATGCACACTGCCATTTCCTTGAAAAAGGGATCGTTGAGCAGCGGCGACATGCCGGCGATGGTGGTACCCGATGCGAGAATAACGGGTCGCAGACGGCTGATGCTGGCGGTTGTGAGGCTCTCAAGTGCTGTGCCGTTCTCGGTACAACGCTTGTCGATCTCGTCGACCAATACCACGCCGTTTTTTATCAACATGCCCGCGAGCGAGAGAAAACCGAGGAACGCTGGAAAGGTGAACCCCAGATCAGTGACCAATAGTGAGATAACCACGCCGCAAACGATCATGGGTACAGTTAGCCAAATCACCAATGCCTGTTTTATTCGGCCGAATAACATAATGGTCACGAGCAACATCACACCAAAAGTGCTTGGAATAACAGCCCCGAGTGACTCTCTGGCTTCGGCGTTGGACTCGAACTGACCGCCCCATTCAAGGCTATAGCCTGGTGGTAGGGGTATGGCTTCCACTGGATCGCGTAACGCGGCAAAGTAGCGAGCGAAGTTACCGCCCTCGGGTGGATTGGCCTGTGCCGTGAGCGTGCGGATTCGATTGCGGCGCAGAATTTGTGCGTCTTCTCCTTCCAGAGTCAGGTCAGGGACAATCTGGTCTAGCGGTACGTAGGTTTGCTCGGTAGGGCTCCAAACCCGTCTCTGTAGCAGTCCGGTGACATCTGCGCGCTCACCCGCCGGGGCCCGGGCGATGATGGGTAGAAGATCGTCCTTATCCCGAAACAGACCGACGGGTACCCCGTTGGTCGCATAGGCAATGCTGCGATAGACATCGTTTCTTGACACGCCAGCCATGCGACCGCGCGTGTCATCATAGTTCGGCTTGAGTTGTAGCTCTGGTTGACGCCAGTCGATCTTTAGTGCGGCAAGCCCTTGGCTTTGATAGATCTTGATGGCTTCGTTGCCGAGCTCGCGGAGTGTTTCTGCGTTGGGGCCAGAAAAGCGTGCCTCGATTTTTGAAGCTCCGCCCGGAGAAAACTCACTGCGCCGCACCAGTATGTCGGCGTCTGGGTGAGCAGCGGCTACAACGGGCTTGGCGGCCAGCATGGCGTCGCCCATAAGTGCGACATCGGCGACCCGAACCAGCAGGTGTGCGTATGCTGCGTTGGGTTGCTCTGGGTTGATTGTGGTAGCGAAGCGCATCGGACCGCGACCGACAAAGGTTGTCACTGCCGTTACGTTTGCGATTTCCAGTAGCTGTTGCTCGGTGTTTTCCAGCACTGCAGCAGTGGTGTGAATGTCTGTGCCCTGGGGCAAGTTAAAATCCACGAAAAACAACGGTGAACTGTTGGTGGGAAAAAACTCCTGTTTCACCTTGGTGAAGCCCCACAGGCAAGTGCCGGTAATGCCCACAATAACAAGTGTCGCCAGCCAGACATGGCGCAGGCTCAAACCCAGTAACCAGCGATAGGGGGCATACCCCCAGGCGCTATAGAGTTCGGATTCTGTATCGCCTTCTTTTACCGGGCCGGGTTTTAGCAGACGACTTCCGAGCATCGGTACAATCGAGATGGCGAGTCCCCAGCTGAGCATGAGTGATATGGCGACCACCCAAAACAGTGTACGCAGAAAATAGCCTGAATCGTTGTCGGATAGACCTATGGGTGCGAAAGCCAATATGCCGATGATGGTTGCTCCCAGCAACGGAAACTGGGTGCGGCGCACCGCGTTCTCGGCTGCGGTTGCGGGCGATTGACCTCGCTGAACTCCGATGACCAAACCCTCGGCAACCACAATGGCGTTGTCGACCAACATGCCCATCGAGATCATCAGGGCACCCAGCGAGATACGCTGCAGCTCGATACCGAACAGGGCCATGCACATCACCGTGCCACCAACGGTCAAGACCAGCACGGCTCCTACAACGGTACCAGCACGCCAACCCATGAACACACAGAGCGCACCAATCACTGTAAGAACCGACAGCAGCAGGTTGCGCATAAACTGGCGAATGGAATCTGCGACCACGCTGTGCTGCAAGCTGATCGGGGTAACTTCGAATCCTAGTGGCAGCTGTTGTTCGAGTTCTGCAAGGCGTGCGTCGACGCGTTCGCCCACGTCTACGACATTCTGTCCTGAGGTGACTGACACACCCAGCAAGAATACTCGCTCGCCGTTGTAGCGAATGATTTCGTTCGGAACTTCAATGTCTTCGCGCACGATGGTGGCGATATCAGACAGACGCAGAATCTCTGTAGAACCCGGGGTGCCAACGCGCAATTCACCCACCGAGTCGACACTGTTGAGGGTGGCTGGGGGCGCGATGCGTAATCGACGTTCACCATGGGTGATGGAGCCGAGCGACTGAACCTGATTTTGTGTTGCGAGGCTTTGGAAGATGGATTCGATAGGTATGCCAAGGCGCAGCAGCCGATTGGCCGCTAACTCGACATATATCGCTTCTTGCGGAATGCCCTCGGTGCGTACCTTAGCCACTCCAGCTACGGCTTTTAGCTCGCGCTCTAGCAGATCGGCGACATCGTTTTGATTGGTTGTCGGGTAGTCTGCAGGACTAATGGCGTACAGCATGCCGAACACATCGGTGAAGTCGTCGCGAACAATTGGGGTCAGTGCACCGGGCGGAAGTCTTGGTTCTATTTCTCTGATCCGCCGGCGCATTTCGTCCCAGATCTGTCGGGTGTCGTCGAGACTGTATTGTTCCAGCAAGCGAAGCTGAACTTCAGAGCGACCCGCTAATGACTTCGAGTGCATAAAATCGAGCTGCGGTATTTGCTGTACTGCAGTTTCTACGAGGTCGGTAACTTCCTGCTCAACCTCGCTAGCCGACGCGCCCGGATAGGGCGTAACTATGAGCGCGTTTTTTAACGGGAATTCCGGATCCTCAAGTCGACCCACGTTTTCAATACCCCACCATCCACCAAACAGGCAGATGATGATAATCAGCCAGGGATAGAGCGGTTGTTCTATAGATGCGCGGGCTATACTTGATCGCGTTAATGGGTTTGGGTTGTTCATCGTGTTCCAGCCCGAACCTCTTACAGCGCCAGCGGTACAATGCGCATGTTGTCTTGCAGGAAGGCAGTGCCCGAACTCACTACCAGTTCATTGCCGGCTAGCCCTTCGGTGATGCGAATTCGGTTGTTGCTCGCGGTTGTTGCGCGCACCGCCTGGCGCCTTACCCTGTTGTCCCTTTCGTCGAGCAACCAGACGCTAAGATCACCACTTGCATCGGTAACCAGTGCTGATGTGGGAATTTCGAAAGAGCGTGCCGTGTCTCTTGCGCTTTTGTACTCAAGCGCAATATTGGCAGTCATTCCAGGTAACAGGTTGTAGTCTGCCGGGCGCTCCATGACGAACGTAACTTCGTAAGTTTGCGCTACGTCATCGGCTTCTCCGCTGTGTTCAAGATAACTTACAGTAAATGTCTGCTCCGGAATAAAGGGAAAGCGAGCTGCAAGCGAGATTACTTTATCGGCGGTGAGCGTTGCCAGCAGCGCCTCGGGTATGTTGGCCCGCAGATGCAACTGACGTAAATCTAGCAACCGCACAATAGGTACGGCAGCCTGCACATTGCTGTGGTTGTCGACCAGGCGTTTGGCAACATAGGCGTCGAACGGTGCCAGCAGCTGGGTCTCACGCAATGACTCTTGTGCCTGTGAGAGCTTTACCGCCGCAAGGTCTGCCTGACCTTGAGCCTCATCGACTGCCGCCTGGGAAATGCCGCGGCGCTCAAACAGCGATGCTTTGCGTTGCAGATCGTTTCTTTTTAACCGCAGTTGTACCTGTGCTTCTTTCACTGCCAGCTTGAAATCGGTCTGTGCAAGCGTAGCGATCGGTCGCCCTTGAGCTATCGTTTGCCCTTCCCGCACGGGGAGATCTACGAGCGTACCGCTTACTTCAAAGGCCATATCGATGGTCTGTGCGGCATCCACCCGAGCCACAAAGTCTTGGCTCTGGTTGGTTGTAAAGTGTGGCACTCGATACACCCTGACTTGTCGCGGAGGTGCTTGCTCATTCTCTTCAGCACCCACCTGAATCTGTTCGCTTCGCTGTTCAACGCCGCTATTCTGTTGTGAGAGACTGTTGACTGCATCGCAACCAGAGACTCCGAACAGAGCCAAGAGTGTTGTGAACTGCAGCCAAACGCCGAGCGTCCTTGGGTCATTGAGGCCCATCAAAGACCCTCCTGTGCAGCGTCTGCAATCGCAGTGAAGAGTGCGTCGCGCGTAGTGCTGTCCGGTAACAGATTCAAGACGTCCATGAACCGTAAACCCTCCGCTGCGAGCAACAGCAAGGTAGCCTGCCTGGAGTGCATTTGGGCGTCTGCGAGCAACTTGCCGAGAAACTCGCGCGCGGGATTCATCAACTCAGGATCTTCTGCTGCCGCCGCCAGCAAAACCTGTGAGATTGCGCGCTCTTCATTGCTGGGTTGCGCATCCAGCAAAATGTAGTCTGCAAGCTCGCGCTCCTCGCGGGGTTCTACTAACCTTGCCTCCATCTGGGTCAACAGATACGCAAGCATCCCCTCGAGCAAGGCTCGCTTGCTGGCGTAGTGGTACAGCAATCCACCTTTGGACACTCCAGCTTCCTCGGCCACCTTCTCGAGGGTCAGGTTTCCAGCTCCCAGGCGTTGAGTGACCCGCGCGGCAGCGCCAATAATCTTGAGTTTGCTTGGGGAAAGAGTGTCCATACCCCAGTTATAACCGTTCGGAACTTAACCGTCCAGTCGGTACAGTGCCCTAGAGTGTCTAGCCTGGGCCGCCGCGAATCAGCATGGTCTGGCCGGTCATCCAGGAAGACGCATCCGAGGCCAGGTAAACCACCGCAGGAGCGATGTCCTCGGGGGTGCCTACCCGGCCGAGAGGGATCTGGAAGCGTTTACCCATCTCCGGGATGTCCTTCTCTTCGAGTTGCAGGAACTCAAGAAACACCTCCGTAGGGATTGGGCCGGGGGAAACGCCGTTAACACGGATGCCAAGCGGCGCCATTTCCAGCGCCAGGGTTTGGGTGAGATTATTCACGCCACTCTTGGCGACGGCGTAGGGACCGTTGTGGGCGGAGGCGTTGTTTGCCGCGGCGGAGGAAATGTTAATGATCGTGCCACCGCCGTTGTCTTGCATGATTCGACCGGCTGCCTGGGCGCCGCTCCAGACGGCTTTGAGGTTTAGATTGAGCTGAAAGTCCCACTGTCGTTCCGGCATATCCAGCAGGGTGCGAGGTACACGGTCGTCGGCGCCACCGGCGTTGCTCACCCAGCAGTGCAGCCCACCCATGTCGCTGAAGGTTTTTTGTGCGAGTGCTTCAACCTGCTCCATCTCCATAACGTCACAAGTGACGCCCAACGCTCGCCGGCCAAGAGCGCGAACTTTTTCTGCGACTGCTTCTACTTCTTCGGTGCGGCGTGCGGCAACCACCACATCTGCGCCGGCTTCGGCCAGGCCAAGGGCCAAGCCTTCACCAATACCACGGCCACCACCAGTAACTACGGCAACCTGTCCATCGAGTGCGAAACGATCAAGAATACTCATGGTTTTGTTCTCTCAGTAAAATTATTCAGCGGATTACGCCGCTGATACGCGACGGGGTTATGCGCAAAATGACACGCTGTTGAGCTTCGAGCCACGGCGCCAAAGGATCTGGCAAAGTGAAGGCGGTGTCCTCGATTGCAGCGAACACCAGGCGCGTCGCAGGTTCCAAATTTTCTGTCTGTACGTTCGCCTTGCCTTCGATAGCAACAAAATTAAAGGGCTCGCGATTGCTGATTGCGCAGAGGTTCACGCGTTCGTCGCGCTCTATGCTGGTGCGCTTGAACGTCGTACCGGGAGTGCTCACAACGAAGTCATCGCCTTCTCGAGCATAGGCGACGATGGAGTTGACGGGTGCGCCGCTGCTGCGAAGGGTGGTAAGCACTGCCCAGCGATGGTTGCTTAAAAACTCATCGAACGCTGTGTTTGAGATTTTCACTATGGGATGAACTGTTCGTTAAGAATTCGTTCTTCCAGATTGTGGCCGTCGTCAAAAAGCAGTGTCACTTGTTTTTCGGGCGCCACACGAATCTCAACTTCGGCCACGTTTCTCACTTCATGGGCATCCGCCACAGCACTTACTGGACGTTTGTAATGATCGAGCACCGTTAGGTGTATTTTTGCGTCTTGCCGCAGTACAGCGCCTTGCCAGCGCCGGGGTCTGAAAGCGCTGATGGGCGTTAGCGCCAGAACACCAGAACCAATGGGCAAAATCGGTCCGTGGGCTGAAAGGTTGTAGGCCGTGCTACCGGCAGGCGTGGCAACCAGGCAGCCATCACACATCAGTTTTTCGATGCGCACTTTGCCGTCGATCGCCACCTGGATGTTGGCTGCCTGGCGGGTTTGCCGCAACAAGGAGATTTCGTTAAATCCGTAGGCGTCTTGTTCAATGCCAGAATCTGTGGTCACCCGCATGCGCAGGGGTCGCAGTATCTCGCCATGCGCGTTCTCGAGACGCTGTAACAGGTTGTCCTCGTCATAGCTGTTGAGCAAGAAACCCACTGTGCCCCGGTTCATGCCATAGATAGGCACGTCGCGATCCATGTTGCGGTGTATTGCCTCCAGCATGTAACCGTCGCCACCCAGTGCCACAATCACTTCCGCATCCTCTGGTTCCACGGACAGATACTTTTTACTGAGTTGCTCGCGAGCCTCTTGGGCATCAGGACTGCGGCTGGATACAAAGGCGATCTTCTTGGTCAAAACTATCCTCCCAGGGATGCCTAATCTAGCCACGACGTACTGT
>CAZSYU010000083.1:0-18309 GCA_964611345.1 uncultured Pseudomonadales bacterium | reverse complement strand
TATCCGGGTCGGTACTGCCAAAGAGTTCCTGGGTGAGTTTGAGCATCAGGGCTTCGTCTTCCTCAGGCACACCCAAAATCGACATGATGACCCGTAACGGATACCACATGGCGACATCTTTTACGAAGTCACACTCACCACCGAGATCGACTAATCGATCAACGTATTTGGCAGCCAGCGCATCAACCTTTGACTGCAGCTTGCGCAGGTTGGCGCCCATGAACCAGCCCTGGGTAAGCATGCGGTATTGCATATGGTCAGGCTCGTCCATCTGCACCAGCGAGCGTACGAGGTGTTTACGACCCGTCATGGCCTCAACCATCATCTGCAGATCCTTTGGGCCGAGTGTCGGGCGAGGGTCGTTAATGAAAACGGCCTTGTTGCCTTCGATTTCCTTGATGTCTGCGTATTTGGTGACACACCAGAATGGCTCAAAGCCCTCGGGCTCAACATAGCGCAGCGGATCATTGGCCCGCAGCCACTTGAGCTGCTCGTGAATGGCGTCTTCGTCGGCCCACATGATGGGGTCGATAATGGCGTGGTCCAGTGCCGGTGACTGGGTGTGAATGGCTTTGGTTGCGCTCATTTGAGGACTCGATGCGGAAACGATGCGAGGATTGATGGTAGCACTTTGCGCTTTTGGTCTAAGCTTTGCTGGATGCCCTTAGCGGGTTGCTCGGAAAGAACTGGGTTATGTCGAATATTTCTGTCGCTGTAAGGGTAGGTCCTAGCGCGATTCATGGGCAGGGACTGTTTGCCGCGCAAAACATCGCGGCAGGAGAGGTTGTTGGTTGGTGTGAAGTGGTACCCGCGTTGAATCCGGGCCCTCATACCCTGTGGTGTGAAGACGGCCCGGTCGATGTGGTGTGCGATCTGCGTTTTACCAATCACTCCACCACCCCGAACGTGGTTTATTACGACACGTTGCGGGTAGTGGCGCTGCGCGATATCAAAGCCGGCGAAGAACTCACGTATAACTATGGGCCCAATTACGTGCCGGAAACCCGATAGACCGGCAGACGTTGGGGACTAACGGTGCGTCGAGCTGCACAGCCGAAACGCTGGTCTGGCTCGAGAGTTGACCTATGCTGTACATCGACGGGTTCTCCTTTTCTGGACGCGCTGCTTGTACCTCTGGTCACTAGAGCAACTATAATCCCTGCATGGCTGGACATCATCATCATGTAGACCCCGAGGCAGGCGATGCGCGCGTTATTTGGGCCGTGGTCGTCAATCTGTTGCTTACGGTGGCGCAGATTGTCGGCGGCATACTGTCTGGCAGTCTGGCGCTGATCGCCGATGCGATCCATAACTTGTCAGATGCCGTCTCGCTAGTCATTGCGTTCCTCGCGCGCAAAATTGCCCGCCAACCGGCCGATGCGCAAATGACCTTTGGTTATGGCCGGGCTGAGGTGGTCGGCGCGCTGGTGAACTACACCACGCTGATTGTTATCGGCCTGTATCTGGTGGTTGAGGCCGTCCAGCGGTTTTTTACGCCCACCGGAGTAGACGGCTGGCTGGTGGTCATAGTCGCTGGCATCGCCTTGTTGGTGGATGCCATCACCGCAGCGCTCACCTATTCGATGAGCAAAACCAGCGTGAACATTCGGGCGGCGTTCTTGCACAACCTGGCAGACGCGTTAGGTTCTGTGGCGGTTATTGTTGCCGGCACGCTGATCATTCTGTTCGATTGGCGCATCGTTGATCCGCTGGTCACGCTGCTCATCGCCGGTTATATCTTGTGGTTGTCATTTTCTGAAATCGGTGGGGTAGTGCGCATTCTCATGTTGGGCACGCCACGCTCGTTAAAGGTTGCCGATGTGGTTGCAGCAGCACGCGAGGTGCCTGGGGTGGGCGATGTGCATCATGTGCATCTGTGGCAAATGCAGGAGCACGAAAACGCGCTCGATGCGCACCTTGTGATCGAACCCAACCGATGGGGTGACGCCGACAGCATCAAACAGGCGGTAAAGTCAGTGCTGCAGGAGCGATTTAGTATTGGTCACTCAACGCTTGAGACGGAGTGTTCAGAGCACGCCTGCGATGAAGCCTTGCCGATTGGCCATGCGCATGTGCATGCGCACGACCATTCGCACTAGCGCACTAGCAGGCGGGTTAGCCCAAGTTCTAGGCCATCCGTTCAATGATCACTGCCGGTGCCATGCCACCAGCCGCGCACATTGTTACCAGCGCCGTACTCTGCTCGCGGCGTTCAAGCTCATCGAGCGCGGTGCCAATCAACATTGAACCGGTCGCGCCGATGGGGTGACCCAATGCAATCGCGCCGCCGTTGACGTTTACCTTGTTGTGATCAACACCAAGGTCACGCATGAACTTCACGGGCACCACGGCAAAGGCCTCATTCACCTCAAACAGATCAATGTCATCGAGCCCCATGCCGGCTTTTTGCAGCACTTTTTTCGCGGCATCGACCGGCGCATTAAGAATGTACTCTGGTGAGTGACCCATGTTCGCCATGGCCTTTATTTTCGCGCGTGGCTTGAGGCCGTTGTTCTTTGCATACTCGGGGGAGGCGAGCACAAGGGCCCCGGCGCCATCCACCACACCTGATGAGCTGCCCGCGTGATGCACGTGCTCAATGTCCAGATCCGGCCATTTCTTCGCAACCATTTCGCGAAAAGTCAGTCCGGAGTCGAAGAAATCCATGTCCATGAAGTTACCAAACACTGGCTGTAGATTAGCGAGACTCTCTACCGTGGTTTGCGGGCGCGGAAACTCTTCGGCGTCGAGCGCCAGGGTGCCATCGGGCCGATACACGGGTACCAGACTCTTATCGAAGGCGCCTGCTTCAATGGCGGCGCCGGCCCGCTGTTGACTGGCGGCGGAAAAGGCATCGAGCTCCGCGCGGCTAAAGCCTTCTTCGGTTGCAATAATGTCCGCCGCAATGCCGACGTTGGTTTGTGGGTGGGCATCACGCAAGTCGAGGTTGTCCGCATCAAGTGGCCGACCACCGCCAACAGCGGCGGTGTAGGACATCATTTCCACGCCACCAGCCACCACCAGATCTTCCATACCACTCATGATGTTGGCGGCGGCGAGATTTACGGACGTGATACCACCACCGCAGAAGCGATCGAGCGTCATCCCGGAGGCGCGCATGGAGTAACCTGCGTCCAGCGCCGCCATGCGGCCAATGCACGAGCCCTGCTTGTCGATTTGTCGACTGCAGCTCATGATCACGTCGTCGATCTCTTCGGTATTGAGATTGTTCCGCTCGGCAAGTGCCCGCAACACGGTCGACAAGAGCTTCTGGGGGTGTACTTCCCACAGCGCGCCCTTACCCTGTTTGCCTATTCCTCGGGGAGTGCGAGCAGCGTCTATAATCCAGGCTTCGTTCATCAGGTTCTTCCTCTAAGTCTCTATTCTCTGTTGGATAGGGTAGATAGTAACAGCACTGCGGGCACGCGATGATAAAGCACGATCGGTACGGTAATTCGCTAACAACCAGTTCAGCCGCCGCGTATGACGCGTACTGCGAGGGAGTCGATCTGTTCCTGGCGGCTCAGGCCGGGGGTATAGAGTTGATGCAACAGGCGTGTGAGCTTGATCCGGGTTTTGCCGTTGCGCATGCCGACGTCGCACGGGCACTACAGATCTGTGCTCAACCCAAAGCGGCAAAACAGGCCATAGCACGCGCCGAGGCGTTGTTACCCACACTCGCAGGTAGTGCCCAGGCCCAAGAACGCAGCCATGTGCTGGTGATGCAGGACTTATTGACAGGCCATGGCGAATCAGCCTTTGCCAAAATTAGAGAGCACATTAAAACCTGGCCGCGAGACGTGCTGGTGGTACTGCCATGCTGCGGGGTGTTTGGTCTGATCGGGTTCAGCGGTCGAACCGGTCGCGAGCAGGAAAACACCGACTTCATGGCCACACTCAAAGATGACTACGCCGGCGACTGGTGGTTCGAATCGCAATACGCGTTTGCGCTTTGTGAAACCGGCGACCTGGCTGCGGCGGAGACGCTCAACGAAGCGGCCTTTGCTGCCAACCCTGCCAATGCCAACGCGGTGCATCATCGAGCGCACATTCATTACGAAACTGGTGAGTTTACGGCGGGGCACGAGGCGCTTAGAGCCTGGCGCGCGTCTTATGATCCGGCCTCAATCTTGCACTGCCATCTCGCCTGGCACGACGCACTCTGGTCACTGGCCAAGGCTGACTACGACGCTCTCTGGACCACTGTGCGCAGTTGTGTGCTGCCTGAGGTGGCCACTGCGCCGCCCATCAATGTCATGACCGATCTGGTGTCGGTGTTGCTGCGTGCCGAACTTGCGGGCGCGCCCGTAGACCAGGCTCTGTGGACTAATGTGAGCGACTACGCGCTCCAGTCTTTTCCTCGTGCCGGTTTGTCATTTGCGGATGCGCATGCAGCAATTGCCTATGCAACCACAGGTGCAGACGCTGCGCTGGCGCCGTTGTTAGATTCACCCCAGGGTCCGGCGGGCGACGTTGTTGCCCAGGTGGCCCAGGCCTTTGTGGCGTTTCGCCAGTCGGACTGGCCAGCGTTTACCGACTTGCTGGCACCAGCCCTGGCCATGCATGAGCGGCTTGGTGGCAGCCGTGCCCAGCGCGATTTGCTGGAGTTGAGTTATCAGTTTGGCTTGCATCAGCAAGGCAAGATGAGCGGGTCGCCGCGCTTGAGTAGGGTGCTACCAGCGGGCGCCGGGTAGGCGATGGTGGGTGGTGTCACGACACTAGGAGCTAGAGGACAAAAGCTAGATAGAATTTATATAAGTTCGTCAACTCAATGATATTTAAGGGTAATATACAATATTTACACCACAGCTTCTTGCAATCCATCGAAGCCTTGTCATATTTCAGGGTGGGACAGGTCATAGCGGGTTAATCTTGCCCTGTCAGCCCAATGGATTTGGTTGATAACTGAGCGTGGCATTAATTTACAGGACAGAAATGAGCGACCAATCAACACCCAAGAAACCCAGGATTTTGGCGTCGGAGATGGACTCTCACGAGTACATTGAGGGGGAGCTGATCTCCAAAGACGGCTCGAAGAACGCAGAGGCGGAAGACCTGCTGGAAGAAACGGCCGATTCCGCGGTAGACCCCGCGGCAGAAAAGGACGCTGAACCTACGAAAACTGACACTGACAACAGCACCAGTTCGCAAGCGGTGCTGGCGCTTGGCGGTGGGGCTGAAGCCGGCGGCGTCGAAATCGCCGGTTTGCATGAAGATCAGGTCAGCGTATTGCAAGAACAGCACGCGAAGGGTCTCATCGAAGTCCAACGCAAAGCCAGCGAACTTAAGGTCGACATTCAGGCGCTTGACCAAACCCTCGAGTCTCTGACAGGGCAGGCGCGCACGGCCAACGACGCAGGCGTAAATATCACCGCCACGCACACGCAGAACACTTCACTTGGTCAGACAGAAATTATTGTGGGTAACACGCAGCGTGCAGCAGCCGGCAAGGTTGCTCCGTTGTGGGCAGGCCTCGAGAACACTCAGGTACGCACCGGACTGATCATAGGGGCGGCGGTACTCGGCGGAATTTTGCTCAGCGCGCTGTTCAGCTAACACAGGGTGGCAGGCGGGACTCAATTTACGGTGCGGGTCAGCAACCGCACGGACATTAGTGATGTTACGCAGCAGATTGCAGCAGCACTTGCCGTCGCAGAGCCAGTCGAACCCGAGGCCAATCAAACAGCAATCCTCGAACTCTTGGCCAAGACCATCGAACGGCTGCAAGCTGACCTGAGTGTAGTTACATCCAATCCCACCCAGGCAGATACGCGCCTGAGTATTGGCGCTACTCTCATACGTGTAACCACTGCACGAGAAACGCTCTTCGAGAAATTACTCAACAGACTGTTTAGAAACAGAGTTAACCTCGATTGAGTGCTGAGGAGCTACTGCCCCTCGATGCGCTCACCGGCCTTGATACGGCGGTGATCAAGGCATTTTTGCAACTCGATCCCAAAGCCCGTGTTGCCCTGGTCAATGACTATGAAGAACGCCATGGCCAGGCAGCCGCCACCTGGCTTGCCCGTGCCAGTGTGCTCTGGGCAAGGCAACGCCTTGGTGTGTCGAGAGTGGTCATTGCGCGGCTGTTTGCCCTGCTGCCTGAACACATGGAGCAGGCCGAGCGGTTACAACTGGCAGAGTCAGTTTGGCATGTCGCGCGCGCACCTACCTCAGCGACCCTGCGGGTGCCTGCGGGGTATCGCAATCATCCAGTGTTGCGTGAGCTGGTGCATGAGCACTTTTTAAGGGTGTTGCCGAGTATTGTGGAGTTGCCAGAGGTTATGCAGAAGAGCGTGCCCTGGCTGAACGACCCCGCGCTGCGCGCCCAGCATCAGGTACTGAACTTGCTGCTGTTGGCTGAGCGCGATCAGCTGCTGGGTTTGGTGGATGAGCAAATCGAAGTAATGTTCGCTCGACGCATGGAGGACATGGAAATTCGCAGTAACTTCTCTATTGGTGGGCATGAGTTACTGCTGCGCACCGACACTTTGCTCGAGCAGCCCCAACTTGTGTCCCATGCATTGCAGGATGTAAAGGCCGGTCGGCGTTTTAACGACCGAGCTCCCAAGAGTGCACTCTACGGCGCCCTTATTGGTCTGGTGTTCGCTGCGTTGCTCGTGATCCTGATCAGCGCGATATAGGTAGCGGCAGAGGGCTTGAACACAGGTTAAGATACGCGACGATATTGCCTCGTACTCAGGATAAGAAATGGTGTCGAAAATTCAGGTAGAGCGCCCGCTGGTGATCTTGCACGGCGACGAGATGGCGCAGATTGCGTTCGTGAAGATTCTCGAGCAGTTTGTTGCCAAGCGCTTGAACATTGATCTGGTCGAGATCGATTTAACCGCGGAAAATCGCCTGCGCTCGAATGGTCAGGCGGTCCGAGACGCCATAGCAGCGTTAAAGGAACACGGGGTTGGCGTGAAGAACGCTGGCATGACGGTCAACCGCAAACAGCTCGCCGAACTGCTCGCAGCCAACCCGGAAATCGATGAGTCTACGCTAGACCCGTTGGCCACCAAGTCGCCGAACGGCGCCATCCGCAAGGGCATCGGCGGCAACATCACGCGCGAAGACATCCAGTTCCCAAATATTGTGGTGCAAACCCCGGACTGGGTAGGGCGCGACATACACGTGATGACGATGGACAATGGCGGCAGTAAAAGCAGTTTCAATGAGTTATCGAAGGCCACCGGCATTTTGAAACTCGTGTTTGTCGGCAGCAGTGGCGATCCGGTCGAACTGCACCGACGACGACTGAACATCGGCGACCCATGGATGCTGGCGACCAACAAAATCGCCGAGGTCGAAACCTGGGCGCACGAGTTTTTTTCGCGCGCCGTGGCCGAAAAACGCGACACTTATCTGGGTTTGAAAGATACCGTGATTCCTGGTTACGACGGCGTCATGCGCTTCGCTATCGAGTCGATTTATCGCAATGAATATGAGGCGAAGTTTGCGAAGGCAGGTATCAACTACCACTACGAACTCATCGATGCGCAGGCGGCACGCCTGGTTGCCAATCCACCTGAGCGGGCGCTCTGGGGCGTGCCTGACAACACCACCGGTCGCAAGCTCTACAAACTGGTTAACGAACTAAAGCAGTTTGGCCTGGCCGATCGCCAGTGCCACGTTTCCATCTCCCGCATGAGTGCAGGTGGCGGGGATCAGTATGGCAGCTTCAACACGCCAATGCTCGAAGACGGCATTCTAAAGGTGATTGTCGACGGCGAGGAAAAGCACGCCAGAGAGGTGAAACAAAACGACCCAGTACTGTTGATGTCGAACGACCGCGAAGCGATTGGCGACTGGGTATCCCAGGTGTTCAGAGACGCCTCGGCCAAAGACAAAGAGGTCTACTTTGGCCTGAAACAAGAGTACATGGAGTACGACGAGGTGTTCAGCCGGGTGATCTCGGAAGTGCGCCGGGCACTGGCGGATGGCGGCACTGAACCACCGTCGTACATGGTGATGCGACCTTCCAGTCAACTTAAAAAGATGATCTCTGATCCACCACGTAACGCGCTGTATCCAGCACAGAATCTGGATGGCGATATCTTCTCGGACATATCGGCCGCCCTGGGTGGAAGTCTGGCCACCGCCAGCTCCATTATCGAGAGCAAAGACGGCACCATGCTCTATGAAGCCCCCCACGGGACGGCGCACGATTTGTATCTGCGCTACCTCGAATCCGACGGTAAGGAAGTGATTTTCAACCCATCCGCGTTGCTCTATGCCCTGGCGAATGCTCTGTTTACCCTGGGCGAACGGGAAGCCAATCAGGCGCTGATGAACTATGGCACCGAGCTGAAGGTGGCTCTGATCCAGGTGGTTGCTAATGGCACAATCACCGGTGATATCAAAGGCAAGACCACTGACCCGGCAGGGGAGAAGGTGGTGGATTTGAACGAGTTTCTTGCTGCAGTCGAGACACAGCTCGATTCCTGATTAGCAGCGCAGCTCGCAGCCTGAGTTATACTGACTTGAGATCTCGCAAGTCAGCTCGAGCCAGTTAAGGAGAAATAAAAATGTCAGAACCCGCAACCATCAACGCAGCGCAAGCAGCCATCGCCAATGATGCCGCCTCC
Organism: uncultured Pseudomonadales bacterium; assembly: GCA_964611345.1. Classification (GTDB taxonomy): domain Bacteria; phylum Pseudomonadota; class Gammaproteobacteria; order Pseudomonadales; family Azotimanducaceae; genus JALZVT01. The sequence continues at coordinate 9,718 of CAZSYU010000083.1, read as the reverse complement.
GACATTGTGTACCCACCGGTGTTTACCTCACTGGCCGATGAACGTCTCGACCGCAAACAAAAACTGGCAGCAACCTTTCGCTTGTTTGGGAAGTTTGGTTTTGACGAGGGTGTTGCCGGTCACGTCACCGTGCGTGATCCCGAACGCACGGATCACTTCTGGGTAAACCCGTTTGGCCGTTCGTTCAAGCAAATGCGCGTATCCGATCTGATTTTGGTCAACCATGAGGGCGACATTGTTGAAGGCAGCGGTCTGCTAAACGCCGCGGCCTTTGCCATTCACTCACAGATTCACAAGCACCTTCCGCACGTTACTGCCGCCGCACACACACACTCGCTCTACGGCAAAACCTGGTCGTCGCTGGGTCGTACACTCGATCCGATCACGCAGGATGCGTGCGCGTTTTATGACGATCATGTGTTATTCAATGATTTCACTGGGGTAGTACTTGATACCTCAGAGGGTGAGCGCATTGCCGAGTCGCTGGGCACCAAGAAAGCCGCTATTTTGCAAAACCACGGATTGTTAACCACGGGCAGCTGCGTGGAAGAAGCCGCCTGGTGGTTTGTCACCATGGAGCGCAGTTGCCAGGCTCAGTTGCTGGCAGAAGCCGCGGGCACTCCACGGGTCATTCCCGACGACGTGGCGGCTCTAACCCACGCGCAGGTGGGCTCGAACATTGGCGGCTGGTTTAGCTTTCAGCCACTGTTCGAAACCATTACCGCTGAACAACCCGACCTGTTTGACTAGCCTGCTTACACCAGGCGCTTAATGATCTGTTTGCCAAGCGCCATCATGTGCACCTGGTCGGGGCCATCCGCCTGCCGACACCAGCGCGCGTAGTTAAACGCCTCCGCCATTGGGTAGTCGGCGGTAAGGCCACCCGCGCCATGAATCTGCATGCAGCGGTCGATAACGGTTTGGGCCATCAGCGGGGTCACAATTTTTGCAGCGGCAATCAGATCGCGGGAATCTTTGGCACCCACCTCATCTATCTTCCTGGCCGTTTTAAGGGTCAACAAACGCGCCTGCTCGATTTCACTGAATGATTTGGCGATGTCTTCCAGCACCGACTGATGCTCCGACAACTTACGCCCGAAGGTTTCACGACTAACGGCGCGCTTACAGGCGTACTCAAGTGCGCGCTGGGCGCTGCCGATAAGGCGCATGCAGTGATGAATACGACCGGGGCCGAGTCGACCCTGGGCAATCTCAAAACCTCGCCCTTCGCCCAGCAAAATGTTTGCTGCAGGTACGCGCACATTGTCGAAATGTACCTCGGCGTGACCGAGTGGGGCATCGTCATATCCGAGTGTTGTTAACGGGCGCACCAGACTGACGCCGGGGGTGTTCTTTGGCACCAAAATCTGGCTTTGTTGCACGTGCCTATTGGGATTGTCCGGATCAGACTTGCCCATCACGATGAGAATCTTGGTGCGCTCGTACATGGCGTTGGTGATGAACCACTTCTTGCCGTTAATCACATACTCTTCCCCGTCACGCACAATAGACGTGCTTACGTTGGTTGCATCTGATGAGGCGACGTCTGGTTCAGTCATGCAATAAGAAGAACGAATCTCACCGGCCAGCAGTGGCGTTAACCATTGCTCGCATTGTTCTTCGGTGCCGTACTTCATGAAGACTTCCATGTTGCCGGTGTCGGGCGCATTGCAATTGAAGACCTCTGGCGACCACAACACCCGGCCCATAATCTCCGCCAGCCCACAGTAATCTGCATTACTCAACCCGCCGTGACTTTTCGGCATCCACAGGTTCCATAGACCCTCACGTTGGGCGAGTGTTTTAAGCTCGTCCATGACTGGTAGGGGTGCAAAACGATTGTCTGCAGCCGCCAATTGCTCGTGATAGCGGGTTTCATTGGGGTAGATGTGCTCGTCCATGAACGCAAGTAACTGGTCTGTGAGTTGTTCAACGGGGGGTAATTGCTGGGGTGCGTCAGTCATGCTGTGAGGGCGGTCCTTTGTTAATGATTGGGAAAGTGTGACCGCATTCTTAGCTCATACGCAGAGACATGGGTAGCATGGCGAAGCCAATCACATACATAGAAGAATAATCCATTGCGTATCTCACCGCTCAACTGTTGCTCTGTTTCCTCCGTGGGCGCACCAAAACTATCCCGAGGCTTTACGCTCATTGAGCTGATGGTTGTGGTCGCCATAATCGGAATTCTGTCCGCGGTGGCCCTGGCGGGTTACAACAGCTACATACGCACCAGCAGCACAGCGGTGGTTTTTGACCATTATGAACAGGCCGTTCGTGCGGTTCGCTGGGAGTACGCAACCTCACACGCTGCTATCTCCAGCGGCGTTACGCGTGGCGTACCCGCTGTCCCAGAAGGCTGGATTGAGCTGATTAACGGCAATGGCGGTCGAGCCCCAGGCGGCGGTCCTGCCTACACGCCCGGAGCTGGCGACGCCGTTGTCGGTGCTGTGGGTGTCGCCGTGACAGGCACCTGGGAGGCCGGTGATTCCGAAGTAACGGTGACGTTGCCGGCCTACAATGACTTGCCGGCCCGCAGCGAGAGCATTGGCATGTAGGCCGGCCCCTGGAGGCCAGCCAAGCCCCCCAGGCTTAGCCGGTTCTAGCAGCATAAAGACAAATTATTTGCATAGTTTATACACCTTGAAGAGCTGATCTGACTAGGCTGTGAACTGGGCGGTGTGCCCAGTACAACACCGGAGTCTAGATGAGCCGATTTACCCTCACCCGCAATGCCGTTGCCAGTATCGCATTAGCCTTAACCTTCGCCGCCACCCCCGTGATTGCGTCGCCCTTTGCCGCGGTGTTGCCCACCAGCCGGTCCGTAGAGGTCGATAGCACGGCGACGGTATTCGCCACGATTATCAACCCGGACGATATCACCGCCACTAACTGTGCGATTGAACCCGCAACTGTCCAGGACGCCGATTTCTTCTACCAGACCACCGATCCAGCCACGAATGAGCTCACGGGCACGCCGAACACACCCGTCGATATCCCGGCGGGTGGCTCCCAGTCGTTTCTCATTGGTATGACACCCCGCAGCGAGTTCGCGGCGACCAATGTTGAATTTGCGTTTTTCTGTGGCAATACCGGGGCTTCACCCGCACTGGAAGCTATCAATACCCTGTTGCTGGCATCCAGCATCGCACCGACCCCAGACGTGGTCGCCGTAGGCCTGACGGCCAGTGGCGACGGCATCGCTACCATTCCACGGGACCAACAGTTTGGCTTCCTCGCAGTGGCAACCACCAACGTGGGCAGTGCGGCCCAAATTACGGCCCAGCCCCGCGACATAGCCGGATTGGACGGTACCGTGCTTATTTGTGAAACCCATCCAGCTACCGGCGAATGTCTGGCCGCACCGGCTGCAAGCGTAACCGCTCTGCATCCGAACGCAAACACACGAACTTACTCAGTCTTCATGTCGTCTGATACCCGCGTGCCGTTTAATCCTACGCTCCGGCGGGTGGCACTGGAGTTCCTGGATGATTCGGGCGTTGTGCGTGGTCGTACCGGTGTGGCTGTACGTGGTGGGGGACCTTCTGCCTTTAGTCACTTCCGCGACAACGTTGCCGATCAGGTCGTCCAAAATACCTGCTTCTCCTGTCACGCCGTAGGCGGCGCGGCTGAGAACACGCCGCTGGTGTTTGTTGCTGATACCACGCCAGATTATCAGCAGCTCAACCTGGATGTGTTCAGCGCCTATCTCGCTAGCGAAACAGACGCTACAACTACGCTTATTGACCGCGTAACCGGCGGCGGCGGACATCCGCAAGTGCAGGCGCCTGACAGCACAGGCGTCGCCGCACTCACGGAAGCCGCGTTTCTTATTTTGAACGACTAGTGGCGGCCTAAACTGCGCTAAGATCGGGGTATCTTCCGAAACCCAGCGCTGGTCGACCTACAATGACATCCGTCCGGCTCGCAGCACTCACCAGTGCTGCGATGATTGCCTTCGCCGCCAACTCTGTTCTGTGTCGCCTGTCTCTTGGCTCTGGCCTCATAGACGCCAGCAGTTTTACAAGTCTACGGCTTCTGTCTGGAGCGACTTGTCTGGTGGTCATCGTATGGTTACGTGATCGTAGGGTCGTCCTTGGGCCGCCGCGGATTGCCAGTGTGTTTGCATTGCTCGTTTACATGGTGGGCTTCTCGTTTGCCTATCGGTCATTGAGCACCGGCACCGGCGCGTTGTTACTTTTTGGCTTTGTGCAGCTCACCATGCTGGGCACCGCACTGTATCGCGGCGAACGCTGGTCGCTTGCAAGCTGGATCGGCATGATCACTGCAATGGCGGGGTTGGTCTATCTGGTGCTGCCTGGCGTACAGGCACCTGAGCCGTTGTATTGTGCGCTTATGGCCGTAGCGGGTTTAGCCTGGGGTTTGTATTCGTTAAAGGGCGCCGGGGGTGGTGACCCCACCCAGGCAACCGCCAGTAATTTTGTGTATGCGACACCGCTGGCGATTCTGGCGAGCATGGTGGACTACGCCCAGTTATCCATCACCTGGTCGGGCGCACTGCTCGCCATTGCGTCCGGTGCGATCGCCTCCGGTATTGGCTATGCCATTTGGTACACGGCGTTAGACTTTTTACGATCCACTTCTGCGGCCATCATCCAACTCTCTGTTCCAGCTCTCGCTGCCGGTGCGGGTATCCTGTTGCTGGCCGAGCCACTTGATGCTCGAATCGTGATTGCCACGGTGTTAACCCTGGGCGGTATTGCGCTTGTGCTGTCGAGCAAGCAGGCCAGGCTGTCTTAAAGACCGTTTGGGCTGGGCGGAGCATTCTCAACGCTGTTCAGTAGCGCTTCATCCGGAGCGCTGATGATTTGCTCCAGCGCACCCGGCGGATAACTCATTTGTGGTTTGCTGGGATCAATACCGGGGTTCGGTAAAGCGGGACCATCGTTCACGTAACTCTCTGGTGCCATGTATTGCGCGAGTTCGTCGTTGTTGATGCCCGCGAGCGCTACCACTTCGGGGTCGATCCAGGTGCCTTTGGCATCCAGCGGAGTCGCTGCTGCGTTACTGGTAGATACTTCCAGCGACAAATGTTCTGGACCTGCAAAGTATATGGAATGGCACATGCCATGATCGAGTGGCCCCATCACGTTGATACCGCGTGAACGTATGCGATCGCGCATGGCCAGCAAGTCATCAAGGCTGTCTACATTAAAAGCAATGTGTTGCATGGTACCTGGCGCAGAAGCCTCGCCGGCGTTTCCCGAATGGGTTTGACCCAACACCGTTTTGATGGCTTTGTTTTCTTCCTTGAACACGAAGGCCACAGATTCTTCACCCATCTGCATGAAACCATGAAACGTGTTTGCCACGCCGTGCATCCAGTACAGAGCGACCAGTTGCATGCCTAGCACATCGGAAAAGTAGGCAATTTGCGTCTTTATATCGCCCGTAGATATGGCGATGTGGTGTAGTCCGTTGGGTTGGGTCATTGGGGTCTCCACTGGGCTTTCGATGTCAGTTTTGGTTTTGCCACAACCGAAGTATGCCCATACTAGCAAAGCAATTGTCGATGCTGACCCGGTCAAAAATTACCCACACTACCGCAGCTGATTGGCCGGGAGTCAAGTGGCGCGAGTCGGTCGAATAAGTCACTATTCAGCCAGAGACAGTACCCCGCTGCCGAGGCCGTCGGCCGGGGCACAGGGATAAACTTGCACACGGTTGACCAGATGGACATTGGCACAGAAGTAGAACAGTACCGGATAACCAAACAGCTCGGCCATGGTGGCATGGGCGACGTGTACAAAGCGCGCGATCTGGAGCTTGATCGAGACGTCGCTGTGAAGTGCATGAGGCCTGATCTGGTGCAGTACGATGAGATTACGGCACGGTTTCGGACGGAAGCCCGCACCCTTGCAAGCGTTAGGCATCCCAATATTGCGACCGTGCACCGGTTTTTTGAACAGGACAACACGCTGTTTCTGGTTATGGAGTTCATTCCCGGCAAGCCCTTTGATGCCATGCTTACAGAGAGCGTTCCGCCCGTCGAACAAACTGTAGCAATGGTTCAACAGGCACTTAACGGGCTCGGTCACGCACACGATCACAAGGTCGTCCATCGCGACATTAAGCCCGCTAACCTGATACTCGATGATCACGGCACCGTCAAAGTGCTGGATTTTGGCATAGCGCATATCGTTGGCGAATCGACGCTTACCGGCACGGGCATGATGCTTGGCACACCTGGCTATATGGCTCCGGAACAGTTGTTGGGCGAAAAGGTTGACCGCCGCACAGATCTGTACGCGATGGGCATTGTGCTCTATCAAATGTTAACCGGGAAACTTCCCTTTGTAGGAAACAGCCAGTTCGAGGCGCAACAGGCACACTTTCAGGAGCGTCCTAAACAACTTGAATTGCTGTCGGGTAAGGTACCGCCTGCTTTGCATGATGCGGTGCTGCATGCGATTGCAAAAGATGGCTCTGATCGATTCCAATCTGCTGGAGAGTTTTCTGCAGCGCTGGGTGACACACTGAATGGCATCAGCAGCGCGGCACCCACGAAACTGCGTGCGGACGATGCAACCATTGTGCGCGATCCAAATACCGGAAAGAAGTTGCAGCAGGCTGGCAGCCGCGAGAAAGCGGGGGGCAAAGGCAAACTGATCGCCCTGGGCACCGCTGCAGTGCTGGCGCTGGGTGCAGGCGCAGCCTACTTTCTGCAACAGCAAGCAGGCCCGGCACCTGAACTTGTTGGCGAGCCGGTTGTTGCATCGCCACAAGCACCAGTCGCGCCGGCGGCCACAGAAACCTCGGACGCTCCAGAATCCAAGAACCTGGCAACCGAGGAACCACTCGAGAACCTACCGTCGAACCTTGAAAAAGCCCAGACCGCTGTTCCTGCAGCAGGCACACTCACGGCTGCTACCAACGCTGCAGAAGCAGGCTCCCCACCACCTGCAGGATCCACCAGCGCTGCCAGTAGCACCGAAATCAACGCTAGCAGCAGCGGTGGTGGTGATGGTGGCGCGACCAGTTCTGGTATTGCGGGTTCTGGCATTGCAGCTTCTGGTGTTACAAACGCAACAGAAGCAACCGCGGCGGTACAAACAGTAGCCACCAGTCGACCCGCAGCCAAGCCGGTTCCCGTCAGCTCGCCAGAGCCAGCACTCCCAAGCGGTCCACCAACCATCGCCGTTGTCGACTTTACTGCCAGCAGCCAAACCGCCTATGAGGCCTCCCTTGCTGAACTGGTGGTTGACGAACTGGTTAACCGTTCCAAATTCAATGTACTGGAGCGGGAGAAGTTGAACTCGCTGACTAAGGAACTGACTATCCAAAACGAATCAGGATTGGTGTCACCCGGCAACGCCATGCGAATGGGCAACCTGCTTGGGGCGCGTTTGTTGGTTACCGGGCACGTCATTGACCATGGCAGCTCCAGGCAAAACTATACCGGCTATGGCATCTCTACAACGAAGATAACCAATCGATTAAAAGCGCGGTTGGAAGTGATCGACCTGTCTACCGGCGCGAAGCTGTTTTCGCGCGTTGCCGAGGCCGCCAAGGAAAACCAGGTCGTGCAAGGCTCGCGAGCAGACTCGGGACAACAAGGCCTTGGCACCCAGGTCGCCAAAGAGCTGGTGTCGGCAATGTTGGCGGCACCCAGGCTCAAAGAAATGGTCGAAGGGCCAACCCTGGTTTCCATCGCAGTTAACTCGTCTCCGCCCGACGCCGATGTCGAAGTGGATGGCACCTATTACGGCACCGCCGGAAAAGCTATGGAGCTGCTGCCGGGCACCCATCAAATAAAGGTCTCTCTACCAGGATACACCGCATGGGAAAAGCGGGTACTGGTTAAAGAGGGCACTAAGCTCATGGCGCGTTTACAAAAGGTAGATGTCACGCGTACGGAAGCAACTATCAACGTGAATTCGAATTGACTACGATTAGCGCCGATCTGGTTCGGCACTACTCACTGAGCATATAAACACCGGAGTCCAGATATGAACGACACCAACCAATCCAGCCAACCATCCATACCCATGATTGTCGGAGCGATTTTATTTTCTCTGGGTGCCGCAACACCAGCCTTCGCGGTGGACCTGCCCTGGAAGAAGAAAGCCGGCACAGAGACCGAGGTAGTTACAAAGGGCCCTGTTGCCGCTTGTCAGGGCCAACCCCGTGCGAGCATTGCGATTTCCCGGTTTGATAACAAAGTGCGTAACTGGAAAACCTATTCCGCGGGTATTGGCGACGGCATGGCAGACCAACTCACCACTGCTCTTGTTTCAACGGGTTGCTTTAAGGTGGTTGATCGGCAAAACCTGAAAGGCGTTATGGATGAGATCGGTTTGCAGAACTCCGGTGCCGTAGACCCTGCAACCGCATCGAAAATCGGCAAACTGGTTGGTGCGGATATCATTGTTACGGCTGCCGTGACCGAGTTCACGGACAACAGCGGGGGCTCGAAGAGTAAAGGTGGTGGCCTCGGTGTAGGCCGACTTGGTGGTGTGCTTGGGGCGTTAAAAAGTGGCACTAACAAAGCACACATGGCCGCCGACATACGCATCACTGATGTGCAGACCTCGGAGATACTTGGTGCTACGGCCGTAAAAGGCACCGCGACAGACAGCTCAGCCGGCGTATTGGTAGGTGCGGTTGTGCCTGGAGCAGGCGGTCTTGGCGCACTGGAGAGCTGGGACAACACTCCCCGGGGCGCAGCGCTACGCGAGGTTATAGAGAACGCGGTCGGCGCACTGCGCACAATGATTCCGCAGGGTTACTACCGACATGAGGTTGGACGCTTTGCTCCGCCGCCAAAGAAGTTCTCCCAGCGCGGCAATTCCAAAGGCAGCCCTAGTAGCGGCTCGTCAGGTGGTAGTAATCCAACAGTGATGAAGGCGCAGCAAACCCTGCAGGCACTAGGCATGTACGACGGCGCGGTTGATGGAGTGATGGGGCCTGGTACCGCTGCCGCCATCCGCGACTTTCAGAGCCAGTCAGGTCTTGACGTTACCGGCAAGCTCGATCTTAAAACCATGAAAGAGATTCGCAGTTTTTCGAACTAGTACCGCCCACCGGTGCAGTCGTATTACAAGCTATCGAACAAAGGAACAACGACAGCTTGCCGGTTTGGCGCGCGTATAACGACCCCTGAGTGAGAACCAGCGTAGTCAGGCAGTGCAAAATCTACTGCGACGTTGGTCAACACTTGTGGACAGGACAGATCAGTAGATTGTCTCGGCACCAGCTTCACATTGAGATTGAGATACTCATTGTCGGCGCTTTGTTCAGGCGTAGCGGCCACGATCGTTTCATGGCAGGGATCTGGTGCAACGACCTCGCCCTCTACACCAAGGGTACTGCCACCGTTGTTACGATCATTTGAGGCCTCCCAACGTCGTCGAGTACTCGCCAACGCAATACTGGTGGCACCCCGGATTTGTCCAGCACTGTCCATGAACTTAACGCTTATGCGCGGAATTGGCGGGTATGGATACAGGCGTTCCGACAACAGCGACTCGTGCTGAAGGTAGCACTGCAGCCAGCAGTTCCGCCTTAGCCGGCATTGCTATGGAAAAAAGCAGTGCACTGACAATTACCAACCGCTTATTTAGGCAAGACTTCACGATAGATTCCGCCTGGGAGCGAGTGAATTCAATCCAAAGTATAGGTGGCTATGTTATCTGCGCAGCCGACTGGTCGACCGAATGCCGGTTGCGCACCACAGCTTTTCCGCGATGCGACAACC
>CAZSYU010000082.1:10195-18547 GCA_964611345.1 uncultured Pseudomonadales bacterium | reverse complement strand
TTGGAGAGCACTTTGACCTGTATAAGAATGCGGTGTTTCAAACCTGGGTTACTGATTTGCGCTGGGATGCACAGGAAGCGCTATGGGTAGTCACTACCAATCGCGGTGATGCGATGCGAGCACGTTTCGTATGTCTGGGTACTGGGCCCGCCAATCGGCCTCGACTACCGGGCATACCAGGTGTAGAGAGTTTCCAGGGTCATTCGTTTCACACCTCGCGCTGGGACTATGACTACACCGGTGGCGGTCCCGAGGGTGGATTGTCGAAGCTCGCTGATAAGCGGGTGGCCATTATTGGTACGGGTGCTACGGCCATTCAATGTGTGCCAGCCCTGGGTGCGAGTGCTAAACAGCTCTATGTGGTTCAGCGTACACCGTCGTCGGTGGATCAGCGCAACAACTCAGAGACTGACCCGGAGTGGGCCGCCAGCCTGCAGACTGGTTGGCAGGCCGAGCGACAGAAGCGGTTCGGCGAGGCCATGATGGGTGGCACTGTGCATCCAGAGTTTCAGGATGAGGGTTGGTTACGTTTTGTGCGCAATCTGCAAGGCCTCAGAGAAGAGTTGGCAGATGTGCCGTCTGAACAATTAGGTAATCTCACCCAGATCGCGGATTTTAAGACGATGGAGCAAATTCGCAGCCGGGTTGATGAATCGGTTAATAACCCGGAGGTGGCAGAGAAGTTAAAGGCCTACTACAACCAGTTCTGCAAACGCCCTACCTTTAATGATGACTACCTCGAGACTTTTAATCGTGACAATGTTGAGTTGATTGATGTTAGCGAATCAAAAGGACTGGATCGCATTACCGAGGATGGCATTGTCGCGAATGGCAAGGAATATCAGGTTGACTGCGTTATTTATGCGAGTGGCTTTGAAATTACCAGTAGCTATGAACGTCGTATCGGGATACCTATTCATGGGTTGAACGGCGAGTCGATTTACGCTCACTGGAGCGACGGTATGCGCTCTATGCATGGTTTGATGACGAGCGGTTTTCCCAACCTGTTCACCTGCGGCGGCCTGTTTGTGTTTCAGTTGGGTGCTAACTATTGCTATGGCGTTGATGTGCAAGCGCAGCAGGTTGCTTACACCATCAGTGAACTCAAGAGCCGCAAGGTTAAGGTGGCGAACGTCTCCCCGGCTGCCGAGCAGCGCTGGGTGGACGACCAGCTCAGTAGCGACGTGCCCGAATCGCAGTTGGTGCTTGGCGGTTCCCCCGAAAGCTGTACTCCTGGCTATTACAATCAGGAAGGCACGGCGGCCCGTTACAGAGACGTGCGGCTTGAGTCTTACAGCAAGGGGCTGGGAGCTTACCGTCGAGTACTTGACGGGTGGCGTGCAGCCGGCGAGCTGGAAGGTTTGGAGCTAGATTAAACCAGTGAGTATGGATGTGCTTTCCACAAGCCCCCCGTTTGGCGTATCACTGGGTTTTGAGTTTCTCGATGCAACCGATGGGCGCCTGAAAATGCGCACGCCTTATGCTGAGCATTTAGTGGGTGACCCTGATACGGGAGTGATTCACGGCGGCGTCATAACTGCCATGCTCGACAACGCCTGCGGTCGCGCTGTGCATCTGGCACGTCTCCATGCGGGGCGTGATGACGAAGGCGCCATAGCCACGCTGGATCTGCGCATTGACTACATGTCCTCGGCAGAGCCCGGCAAAGATCTCTACGCCGAGGCGTATTGTTATCGGTTAACTACAAATGTTGCCTTCGTGCGTGCGACTGCCTACACCGAACAGATTGAAAAACCCGTAGCGAGTGCAGTGGGGGCCTTTATGTTAGGTACTCCGAGCGAACGTCGCGCATGAAGATACTCGAAGAATTACGCCTGAAGGGTGAAGCGAACAATCTGCAGGCAGTAGCAGACGCTATTCCTTATGCGCGGCATCTAAAGTTGCGCATTGACAGCAAAGGCGACGAATTAACAACCGTGCTGCCATTTCGTGACGATCTTATTGGTAACGTTAACTTGCCGGCTATTCACGGTGGCGTGATTGGTTCCATGCTGGAACTCACGGCCGTGATGCAACTGTTGCGCGCCACTGAGCTTGAACGGCTGCCAAAGACGATCGATTTGTCGGTGGATTACTTGCGCTCAGCCAGACCTCAAGACTTATATGGCCGCGCGGATGTCACACGGCAGGGGCGAAGAGTCGCAAATGTGCGCGTTGAGCTGTGGCAACAGGCGCGCGACAAGCCAGTGGCCGTAGGCCATGGTCATTTCTTGTTGTCGCCGCTTACTTGAGCTGCGCTTTCTGGCGTCGACAGATAAACGATCATCAATGCTCGATTCCAGTCATCGGTAACCAGCAAGGCGTTGGCGCCGTAAGTTGCGAGACCGAAGGGGCGCCCGCCTTGATAGCGCCGCTTATGGCGATAACTCCAGTCGATCAGAATGTCCGGGGTGCCAGTGGGAGCGCCATTTTCATCTACGGGCCAACTCAGGGTTTTTCGAGCACCCTTGGCAAACCCGTGCAGATTTGCGAGCAGCTGTTGGTTGGCGTGCAACAGCGCGAGTGGCGCCGAATGGGGTGCGAGTGCCTGGAGGACGCCCTTGTAGCTGGCGCAATTTGTAACCCGGGTTTCGTAACCCGGTGTGATGGCTTGCGCTGCGGAGGATTGTTGGTAGCAGTACGGCCAACCGAAATGTGGTATCTGGTTCGCCCTTATGGGTACGAGGTTGAGCTCATCGAGGGGCAGCGAGTGTGTGTCTATGCCCAATCCATTGGCTAAAAGAGTATCTGGAATGTTGTCCCAACCGTTATCCGCCACGAGCAAGTGAGTACCATCGAAGGTTGTTGTCATGGCGAGGGCGTCACGCAGGCCGCGTGCGACTAGCTGGAAGGACTTCGCGATTGAACCGTTGTTGTTGATGGTGTAGCGCCTAATGGTAGCGGTTGTATTGGTAGCTGTAGTCGACGGATGCACTTCCGGGCAAGGGTAGAGCACGTCCAGGTTGCCGCTACGTGGTTGCGTGTTAGCTTCGCAGTGATCGCTGGCGGACGGCACAGTGACAAACAAATAATCTGCGGTGGCGTACGCCGCGCTAAGGTAATGCCAGCCAGTGAGGGGCAGGTCTTCAACAACTTGCTCCAGCTTGATTTCAGGAGCATCCGGTGCGAACCGCAAAATAGCATCTGTGGTACTTACGTAAAGCAAGTGCTTATCGGCCGGGTGTTGACCACGGCTGAGGCTGCTGGGGTTGTTTAGACCTTGCAGCACCACGCTGCGCTTGAAGCCAAGAGGGGTAGGTGTATAACGCAGTATTTGTCCCGCGTTTTCGCCGGCGAGCTGCTGGTGGAGGTGTGTGCCTTTGTCTACCACAATAATGTCTGTGTCCCAGGCTACGACACCGCGTGGGAACCCGAGTTGCTTGTCAATCAAGCCAATGCAGTGAATGTCATCCCTGTGCCAGCGAACAGAGACTTTTGGCAGTTGCTTGCACCAACCTTCTGTTGGGGTGCCGCTGCGATCAACAGCAGCGGCCGGGCGGATGTTTGCGGGACTCGTCGCGGGCTGATTTACTGTGTTACTGCAGCCCGTCAGGGCAAGAAAAAGCAGTAGCAGTAGCAGTAGCGATAGAAGAGGTAGAAGTGTGGCGTTAGACTTCGCCGACATTGCCGACATTTGCCTGTGCTGCCGCGATCCGTGCAACCGGAACCCGGTAAGGGCTGCACGACACATAATCCAGACCAGCCTCATGAAAGAAGCGGATGGAACGCGGGTCGCCGCCATGTTCACCACACACACCAAATTTGATGCCCTTCTTGCGTGCGTTAGCGTCTTCGATGGTCATATTTATCAACCGGCCCACGCCGCGCTGGTCTACCGAGACAAAGGGGTCATTCTCGATCAGTTTTTGATCCATGTATTCCGGGACAAACTTGGCGGAATCGTCGCGCGAGAAGCCGTAGGTCATCTGCGTCAGGTCGTTGGTGCCAAAGCTCATAAATTCGACAGCACCGGCCAGTCGGTCGGCGCTGAGGCAGGCACGGGGTGTTTCGATCATGGTTCCTACCTTGTAGGGTATGGACGTGCCTTTATCTTTCTGCAGGGCGCCCACGCTGCGTTCGATTACCTGATTGATTAGACGAATCTCTCGCACGTTGATTACCAGCGGAATCATAATCTCCGGATACGCGCGAATGCCTTGTTCTGAGGCTTCGATGGCTGCGCCGATAATTGCGGTGACCTGCATTTCGGTGATTTCGGGATACACCACAGACAAGCGACAGCCGCGGAAGCCGAGCATTGGATTTACTTCGCTGAGGCTGGCCGTGATTTCGCGAATCTTTTCGAAAGGTTTGCCAATAGTTTTTGCAAGCGCCTGCATGTCTTCGTTGGTGTGCGGCAAAAATTCGTGCAGCGGCGGATCGAGCAGGCGAATGGTTACAGGCAAGCCATCCATTGCCTGGAAAATATCCAGCATGTCCTGGTGCTGAAACTTCAGCAGGGTGGCCAGGTGCTCTTGCCGTTCTTCCTTGGTTTCAGACAGAATCATGGCGCGCATTGCCGCCAGCCGTTTGGTTTCGAAGAACATGTGTTCGGTGCGGCACAGGCCAATGCCCTCAGCGCCAAGTGCGCGGGCGCTCTCGGCGTCTTCGCGGGTATCGGCGTTAGCCCGAATCTTCAGCCGGCGATGCTTGTCGGCCCAGGATAGGAGTACGCGGAAGTCGTCGTTGGTGCTGGCTTCGATTTTGGGGATGTCACCCAGCATGACTTCGCCGTACGCGCCATCCAGCGTAATAACGTCGCCACGACTAATCACCACACCCGCCTTGGTTGTTGCCGTGCCTGCCGCATAGTCGATGGTTAGATCACCGCAGCCAGTGATCGCACACACACCCATACCCCGGGCGACCACGGCGGCGTGGGATGTCATGCCGCCTAATTCGGTAAGAATGCCTTCTGCGGCTTTCATGCCATGAATGTCTTCTGGCGTGGTCTCGCGCCGCACCAGCACAACCTGGGTGCCATCGGCTGCGACCTCTACCGCCTCATCGGCTGAGAACACAACCTTGCCGGTGGCACCGCCGGGGCTTGCTGGCAGCCCCTTTGCGATAATTTCTGTTTTGGCATCAGGGTCGACCATAGGATGCAGAAACGACTCAACGTGTTCTGGTGATACACGCAACAGGGCTTCTTGTTCGTTGATCAGACCTTCATTCACCATGTCGACCGCGATTTTAACGGAGGCACGCCCGGTGCGCTTGCCGCCCCGAGTTTGCAAGATGTAGAAGCGACCTTCTTGAATAGTAAACTCGATGTCCTGCATGTCACGGTAGTGCTTCTCGAGCAGTGCCTGGGTCTCAAAGAGTTCGTCATATACCTTTGGCAAACGATCTTTCAGCGCTTCGATGGGTTCAGGCGTACGAATACCCGCAACCACATCTTCGCCTGCAGCATTAAACAAAAACTCGCCGAAGAAACGGTTGTCACCAGTGGAGGGGTCACGAGTAAAGGCAACACCTGAGCCGGAGTCATCACCGAAGTTACCGAACACCATGGCCTGCACGTTTACCGCTGTGCCAAGGGTTTCGGGTATGTTGTTCATTTCGCGATACACGTGTGCACGGGGTGCGTGCCAGGAGCGGAATACCGCCTCGATAGCACGTCTTAGCTGCTCAAACGGATCCTGCGGAAAATCGGTGATGGTTTTGAATTCTGTGATGACTGCTTGCCAATCTTCAGCAGTCATATCTACATCGAGTGTTTTATTGCGCTCTTTCTTGTGTCGTGTGATGGCGTCTTCGAACAGCTCTCCGTCGACTCCGAGTACCACGTCTCCAAACATTTGGATGAAGCGGCGGTAGCTGTCGTAGGCAAAGCGCGGGTTGCCGGTTTTTTTCGCCAGACCCTCAACGATTTCGTCGTTCAAGCCAAGATTCAAAATGGTGTCCATCATGCCAGGCATAGAAATTGCGGCGCCTGAGCGGACCGAGAACAGCAGTGGATTCTCCGGGTCACCAAATCGGCCATTCATTTCTTTTTCAACCAAACCAAGGGCCAGCCGATACTCTTGCTCAAGTGCTGCCGGCAGCTTATAGCCGAGCTGAAAATATTCGTTGCAGGTGGGCGTAGTGATGACCATGCCGAAGGGCACAGGCAATCCCAGGTTGGTCATCTCACAGAGGTTGGCGCCTTTGCCGCCAAGCAGATTGCGGTCGTCTTTGCTGCCTTCTGTGAAGAGATATACGCGTTTTGTCATAGTGAGCGGTCTGCCTGGCGATTCCTGGATTGAGGTATTTTGGGTCAGATAAAACTCTGTTTCCCAAACCGATAACTATGCACCAAGGACGCGAAAAAGGGTTGGGGCAGGTTTTAACAGGTTGTCAGTAAGTTGAAATAATGTCCGGGTCCGAGCGCCTGGTTGGGTTCGAGCACACTAGTAACGTAGGTTGCCTAAGGGTTCAGTTTGCTGGCTTTCTCAAGCACGGTGTCGCGGAGTGCGGCCTTAAACTCGACCAGTCTCTTACGCAGGGCTTGATCGGCGATTCCGATCATCTGTGCGGCCAATATGCCGGCATTGCGTGCGTTGTCGATGGCAACGGTCGCCACCGGCACCCCGGCAGGCATTTGGACAATAGACAGCAATGCATCTTCACCCTTGAGAGCGGTGGCGCTGATTGGTACGCCAATCACCGGCAAGGGTGTTAGAGAGGCCAGCATGCCGGGCAGGTGGGCGGCGCCACCCGCGCCCGCGATAACGACAGAGTAACCCTCTGCAGCCGCGGTGCTGCCGAACTCGTGGAGCAGATCGGGGGTGCGATGGGCGCTCACGATACCCACGCTGCAACTTACCCCCAGTTCATCGAGCACGTTCTTGGCCTCGCGCATAACCGGCAGATCTGAATCGCTGCCCATGACAATAGAAACCTCAGGCATGGTGGGTGTTCCTCTTTTTGTTGACCGCGTTGTTGACCGCAAAGTTAGGTTTCGAGCGCCGCGTAGTGGGCATTGGCTTTCTCCAGCGCGTCGGCTGCACTGGTTCCAAGCGCCGTCATATGGCCCATTTTACGCAGATGTCGAAGTGACTTCTTGCCATACCAGTGTACAAACACGTCTGGCGTTACTTCGCTGCTTTGTTGATCTGAGCAGCAAACGCTGTGCAGCCTGGGTTCACACAGCAGGTTGATGAGCGCCGCCGGGCGCATAGGCGAAATGCTGCCCAGTGGCATTCCTGTGAGGGCGCGAATGTGCTGCTCAAACTGTGACGTCGGCGCGGCATCCATGGTGTGATGCCCAGAGTTGTGCACCCTGGGTGAGATTTCGTTAACCAGCAGTTCACCGGCGCTGTAAAAGAGCTCGACGGCGAACACGCCGGCGGTGCCGAGATGATCAATTGTGGCAACAGACAGCTGTTCGGCCTCGTGCATTTCTTGCTCACTGAGCGTTGCCGGAGCAAGGATTGTGCGCAGTAAGTTGCCTTCAGGGTCGAACACCATTTCAACGGCCGGGTAGGCAAGGGTCTCTCCGCTTGCGGTGCGGACGACGAGCACAGCAAACTCGCGACGATCACCAATATAGCGTTCAGCGATGCTTGGGATCGCACCCAGACCCTCCACCGGGTCGTTATCGCGGATAACTCGAACACCCAGGCCATCGTAGCCACCGCGCTCGGTTTTTACGACAAAGGGTGACCCCAGTTGCGCGCGCAACTGTTGGGTAGTGGCGGTTTGCGGAATCTCTATGTAATCCGCCGTGGGTAAACCCCGGTCGACGAGCCAGCGTTTTTGTAACGCCTTGTTTTGTAGCAGTAGCATAGCGTCGACGGATGGCGCGACATGGGTGTTGCCGGCAGTTTGCTCGGAGCGCAACAGCTCCAAAACATCTGGCGGGATGTCTTCTTTTTCGAAGGTGATAAAGTCGCAGCGCTGGGCGAGCCGCAGGGCATCCTCGAGCGGATTCGCCGATTCGAACAACGCCTCATCAGCCAGGGCAACCGCCATTTCATCAGGGTTATTGGCGAGTACGCTGGTTTCGAAGCCAAGAGTGCGTGCGGCAATGCACAGGTAACCGCCAAGCTGGCCCGCGCCCAGAATGCCGATACGTTGAGTCAATGTGGTGGGTCCTGTTGGGTTGTGTACCTAGGCCACCATGATACCGCTGGTTGTTGCTAGCGGGACAGTGTTTAGTTACCTAAAGCGGCGGGTAAACTTTATACCATCGGTAGAAACTGACAGACGCTGGTCGGCGGTTTTTTCCCAGACGAGTGAAACGGTGGCACCCTCTTTTTTCGCCCGCCCAAAATACAGCGTTTCTGAGAGTTTCCAGCCCACCAGCTTGCGGCCATCAGACAAACGATGTTTGGCAAAGCCCTTCTCAGAGCCCTTCTCAGAGCCCTT
>CAZSYU010000082.1:0-10095 GCA_964611345.1 uncultured Pseudomonadales bacterium | reverse complement strand
AGCCCTTCTCAGAGCCCTTCTCAGAGCCCTTGGTAGAGGCGGCAATAGAACCGGCAAGCTGGTTTGAGACTGGTAGCCAATTGGTTTGCGTGGGCAAGTTTTGGTCCTGGGTCAGGAAACTCGCACTGTCTGTGTCTGTGTCTGTGTCTGTGTCTATGTCTATGTTTGTGGCGCTAAAAGTCTGGATGATAGAGGGGGCATATAAGGGATCAGCCGCGGTGCCCGTGCAGCATGCGAGCAGCAGAGCTGCGGTTAAGAGCTGTTTGTTTATGGAGGCTATGCGTTGTAAAACTGAACCCTGCATGCTGCGCCGTTTTGTGAACTACTTCGCATTAACAATGCCAACTAATTCAGCAGATTCGTTGCAGAGCGGGTGAGCAGAAAGGAAAAGGTGATGGAGGAAAAATGGGTTCATGTAAAACCCCAATTACATCCGGAGAGCAAATCTCCACTATTACAGGTGTTTCAATCCTGCTTACCAATCCATACCTGTTTGCTGTAGGCGCACAGCGTTCCTGACTCGGTAAAAAGCGCGGTGCCCGCGAAATATTTACTGCGCTCACTGTCTATGCACCAGCCCGTAACCAGTAAATTTTGCTCGGCACTCACTGGCTCCAGTACCGAGGCCGTCATGCGACCGAGTAGTCCGGTTTTTGTGCCAGTGGCGTACCAGGCGAACTGGCCAGGGCAATCCAGTGCCGTCCAAATGACGGTTGTCGGCAACAGACCATCTGCGTCGGCGAAGGATCTGTGGGGGCGCCAGGCAGCGGCAACGCCGGCAAACTCGGGTAGGGGTGCCGCGTGAACATGCAGTCCCTCTTCGGGAGGCAGATTCGCGCCACAGCAAAAACATATTGGGTGAAAGCCCAGACCGTCTGGTATCAGTGGGTTGATACCGGGGATAAACGATGCAGAGTTCTTTTGGGCCTGTGCTGCGGCCGAATAATCGGGTGGCGCCGGAACGCTAAGCTCAAGGTCAGTACGACGGGCCTCGCAGATTAGCGTGTCGTCGTGAACAACTCGCAGTGAGTCCGCATCGATAGTGTTCACATCCAGAGGGGTATCGAGCGGTGTTGGTGCTCGCAAAGTGACCTCGATGGCGCTGGCTGCGGAATCAAAGCGTTCGGCGATGGCGCCGCTCACGTAGCCGCCATTGCCAGAATCGGGCGGCCCGCGAAACCGCGCGGGAATAGTCAGGGACTGCTGCATCTTGATCCTGGGCGTACTGAGGGCTCTGTTTTAGAGTTAGCGGTCGCAGTTAGCTCTCAGGCGGTGTGCATGAACCGGGCGTTCATTTGCAGATAGGAATTTGCGTTGGGGTGCTTCGCCCAAATTTCGACCCACTCCGGGTGGCTGGTTAGGCCCCCCATCTTTTCTTTGCGCTCGGCCTCATTGGCCCAGCGCAGAATCCAGCACACGTTGGCCTGGCCGTTGGGTGAAACGACCGGGTTGGTGCCGGTTACTTCTGCCTCCATGCCTGAATCCATCCAGAAATCGATCACCGGCAAGTTTGCCTTAAGCCAGGGTGCGGCTTCTTCACTCGCCCATACCTTGTACGCTGCGAACCACTCTGGATCGATGGTGTAGTCGCGAATTTCTACGAAGGCTTCTGACATGTTGGTTCCCCTGTGGCGTTTGTGTTCCTCATAAACAACCTTAGCATTCTCAGGGTATAGTTTGGACAACGCTTATTACTGTGGAGCCAATGATGGCTGAATCGGATGTTACTAACTCCTCTGCCTCTGAGCAGGCGGTAAACTTCTTCCTGGACGGTAATTTTGCGCCGGTCCAGGAAGAGCGTGATGCTCAGGATATGCAGGTGTCGGGCACAATACCGGCCGATCTTGCTGGACAGTTTCTGCGAGTGGGCCCAAATCCGGTGCACATCTTTAGCAAGGAGGCTTATCACACCTTCGACGGCGACGGCATGATTCATGCGATTGAGTTTCACGCCGGTACGGCCCACTACAAGAACCGCTTTGTCCAGACGGAGGGATTCAAGCTCGAGCAAGAGCGGGGTGACTGGATATACAAGGGGATGAACTCAATGCTGGACCCGACGCCGTCACGGGTTCCTGAGGGTGCGCCCAGCAGTAAGAATCTCGCCAATACGGCTTTTGCTTATCACAATAACACACTCTATGCGCTGCATGAGCCGTCACAACCGACGGTGATTCGTCTGCCCGATCTGGCGACCGAAGGTGCAACCGATTTTGATGGCAAACTCCAGCACCCATTTACAGCTCACCCCAAGGTCGATCAACGCACTGGTGACATGATGACCTTTGGTTACTCCTTTGCGCCACCCTATGTCACTTACTCGGTAGTAAATGCCCAGGGTAAACTCACGCATTCAACGCCCATCAGCATCAAAAAGCCGGTTTTCATGCACGACTTCGCAGCCAGCGAGAAATATTCATTGTTTCTCGATTTTCCGATCACGCTTGATATTGAACGAGCGATGGCGGGTGGTCCCGCGCTCGACTTTGAACCCGAGCACGGTTCTCGAATAGGAGTGGTGCCACGGTTTGGCCATGACGCTGACGTGCGCTGGTTCGAAGTGGAGACGGGTTCAGTAGTGCACACCGCAAACGCCTGGGATGAGGGCGACGAGATTGTTCTGCAGGCCTCACGCTCTAAAACCTCCGATATCGCGAGCGCAGGCTTGGCTGCAGAGAATCTGCAGGATACCCAGGGACAGCTGTACCAGTGGCGGATAAATCTCAAAACTGGAGTCGTCGTTGAAGGCCCTCTCAGCGAGGTGAAGTGTGACTTTACGCGAGTGAACGACACGCTCGCGTGTCACAAAACCCGCTACGTTTATGGCGCCGTATTTAATTCGACGCGTCCATTCAGCTTCGATGGTGTGATGAAATTCGATAGCGAGCAAGGCACAACGGTTACTTATTACTATGGCGAAAACCGCTTCGGTGGCGAGGCCGTGTTTGCACCGCGCCTCGGCGCTAGCGGTGAGGATGACGGCTATCTGATTTGCTTTGTGCAGGACGAGACAGCCAACCAAAGCGAATGTGTGATACTCGACGCGCAAAACATCGAAGCCGGTCCGGTAGCCACTATATTCATTCCGTACCGGGTGCCGTACGGCTTCCATGCTGGCTGGGTTGGCGCGACATAATAGGCTAGTGGTGTGGGTTACGAGTTGGCGGCTGCCTTTCTCGCGGTGCGAATTTCCTGTTCTTGGGCAGGCGTTGCACGGTTGAGTCCGCGTACCAAACCCAGACCGCGTAGCAACAAAATGGCGTAACGGGTAGGGTCGAGCAGCCAACCTGATTTGCCGAAACCATTGCGATAGTCGCGTGGAAAATCATGATGGTCAGCATGATGGTTGCCTTCGCCCAGGGGACCTAACCAGATGTAGTTGTTTACCGCAGAACTCTTCAGGCCCTTCGTCCAACCCCACATGTGAGTGACGCTGTTTACCGTCCAGGTATTGTGCTGCACGAGCACACTGCCAATCATTGAGCCAGCCATGAGGGCGAAGAAGCCTGTCCAATCGCCAAACCAATACCCCAGTCCCATGGGGAAGAAGAACAGCCAAAACGTGGTGAGCAGACCGTATACCTTGTCTTGCCACATGATTATTGGATGGCGTTGTACACTGTGCGAACGCTCATACTCATCGCTGCGGGGATGGCGCAGCAAGTGCGTGAGAGTATGCGACCAAATAAAATTGCGCACGGAGTCTGGGAACCAGGTAGCACTGTATGGATCGAGTTCGGTTTTGCCGTGGCGATCGACTCCGTGGTGTAGCGCATGGTTGGCTGACCAACGCTGCACGCTACCTTGCACGCTGAATATTTGCCCGAAAATGCAGAAAAACAGATGCACTGGTGCCGAGACATGCTGGACCCCATTGTGGGTGATCAGCCGGTGGGTATAGAGGGTGGTAGAAAGCGAGCCCAGGAAAAACTGGGTAACGATCCAGATTAACGCAAGCCGTGTCCAGTCAGCAGGGGCTGCCAGAACAAGCCAACTGCCAAGCACCACAGCGGCTATGTGAATGCTAGAGACAAAAACGATGGTGCCGACATCTAACGAAAAGCCATTGTCGAACAGTTCGCGGAAGGAGCCGTAGATCGCCTCACTGGTCTGCACAGACCCGGCGTCACTCATTAGTGTCACTCATTGGATAAAAACAATTACTCGGTGTTTGACTCAATACAGCTAGTATCGCCGATTAAGACCGGGGTGGGAACCTGGGCTCGCGTTTCTCAATAAATGCCTTGGCGCCTTCGGTCATGTTCTGTGGTATGAGGACTGACTGGTGGTGCATTTCCAGATCGAGTTGGGTGCTGAAGTCGTTCGCAAGTGCGGCATCGGTCACCGAGCGAATCCGTGTCATTGCATCAGCAGAGGTATTTGCGAGCGTGCTCGTAATGGCCGCAATCTCAGCATCCAGCCGAGTGTCGTCCACGGCCTTCCAGATCAAACCCCACTGTTCTGCCTTGTCGGCGCTGAGCCGTTCCCCTAGCATGCTCAGCCCCAGCGCGCGGGCACGACCAGCCTTGCGTGGCAGGTTCCAGGTGGTGCCGAGATCGGGCACGATTCCAAGTCGCGGACCAAAGGTAGCGACGAAAAACGCGCTTTTCGCAGCGACGGCAATGTCGCAGGACAATGCCAGGCCAAAGCCGCCCCCTGCGGCAGCGCCGTTTACGCGGGCGACGGTTGGTAGTGGACAGTCGTTGATGGCACGCATCGCCGAGGTGAAATGATCAATCACCTCACCAGCTTGCTGACTGTCTGGCGGTTCGCTGGTGGCAGTGTTGCTGGCTTGGGCGGCGAGGTCAGCCCCGGCACAAAAACCGCGGCCGCTACCAGTGATGACCACAACTCGAATGCTCTTGTCTGCGTCGACACGATTGAGCGCCGCTCGCAGGTTTTGCATTAAGTCGCTGGTCATTGCATTGAGCGACTCTGGCCGGTTGAGGGTTATGGTGGCGATGTTGTCGGTGACGTCATACAGAACCGAAGATGTGTTGTTCAATGTAGTAGCCTATCTTGTAGCCGATGTTGTTGTTGCGACCTCGCCAGTTGGTAGTAGGGTTTATCGGCGCTTCTGACATCGCAGTACCCCATGGCTTGAGTTCACTACCTCGAATATACTCGTCCTATTCCGGCAGATGTAGTCCTCAACGTCCGCCTGGGCGTTTGCTGCTGTTTATCTGCACCCTAAGAGCGGCATACGGCGAATAATAGACGAATATAATGTGAGGATAAGGGAATTTTATGGTCCGCTTGTCTGATCTCCACGAGTCTGAAGCCACGCACATGCGTGCCCGCGCTAATGCCATGCAGCCGGTTGCAGCGGCACCCTGGATTGCGCCTAAGGATCTGCGTGAATCTAGAGTTGCGATCGTCTCTACGGCAGGTTTGCATCGCCGCT
This sequence comes from uncultured Pseudomonadales bacterium, assembly GCA_964611345.1. Taxonomy (GTDB): domain Bacteria; phylum Pseudomonadota; class Gammaproteobacteria; order Pseudomonadales; family Azotimanducaceae; genus JALZVT01. Next base: position 4,691 of record CAZSYU010000082.1, on the reverse strand, counting down.
CAGACCAGCCCTTCGTGCCGGGGGCGATTGATTACCGGTTATTACCTGGTGACGTGGACTTTGCCGATGTGGTGGTTTCGCACATCAGCACCAATTTTGATCGCAGTGCATTTCAGCAAGACCCAAATATTTGGTTTCCCCTTGACCGTCTGCGGGAGATGGCTTCGAGTGGGGAGATCGATGCTGTTGCCAATTGGCACTATTCGTTCATGGGCGCGCAACCCAATCATGAGGCACTGGCACCGACCGGTGAAGAGGTCGGTGCATTGCTGGCAAAAGACGAGGTCGATGTTGCGCTCTTGATTCCAGTCTGACCTATTTGTACGGGCGCCGTGGGCGCTCTCGCCAACTACATCGAACGGGCAGGGGTAGCAACGGCCTCAATCAGTTTGATTCGCGAACAGAGCGAAGCGGTGCGTCCGCCGCGGGCGTTATGGGTACCCTATGCGCTGGGGCGACCATTGGGCAGTGCCGCGGATCCCGAGTTTCAAAAAGAAGTGATGCGGGCGTCGCTCGGTATGCTTGCAACGGCTACTGAGCCAACGATCGAAGATTATGCAGTGGAGGCACCTCAGGAAGCGCAACCCGGACAGTGGGCGTGCCCGGTGAGTTTTCCCGTTGTAGAAGACTCGAGTTTGAGTGCGCGCCTAACGGCTGAAGTGGCACGGCTCGCGCCCTGGTCCGCAGAGACCAGAGCCAAACGGGGTCGAACCCTATTTGGTGTTACAGGTGCGCAACCTGTACAGTTTCAGTGGGTGGCGCAGGCACTCTCGCGCATCGCCGAAGACGGCGATCTAACGCAACTTCCAGCAACGAAAGATGCGCAAGCGCCCATCGACTGGGCGTTTGAGATGCCAATATTGATCAGACACCTGGCAGATGATTTGCGTACGTTCTATCACGAGGCCATCGCGGCGCAGCCCGGGGCTGATGCGCCGAATCACGCAGCGCTGAATGACTGGATATTTGGTGGCACGGCGTTGGGGGATGTTTTGCAGGCTATTGGCAAGCATTTAACCGACGAGGGTAGCCCGCAATCGTTGTTGGTGCGGGGGCTGCTGATTCCTGAAGGCTATTACAAGGGCGGTAGTGCGTTCCCCGATGCACCTGAGTTTGGCAAGCGTTAGTGGCCGAACGTGTCGAGGACGACCCTACCGCTAACCGGGCGGGGACCTCACCTGTTACGGCCGCACTGCCATTCGGAGTAAAGCTGTCATTTGGTATTGGTGCTATTGGCGAGGCTGTGTTCATCAGCATTTCCAATACCTTTATCATGATTTATTACAACCAGGTGATTGGCATGCAAGCCTCGCTGGTTGGCTTTGCGTTGATGCTTGCGTTGATCGCCGATGCCATTACGGACCCGGTTGTCGGTTTGCTTTCAGATCGGCACCGCTCCCGACTTGGTCGTCGGCACCCATTTTTGTGGGCAGCGCCGCTGCCTATGGGGCTCGCGCTATATGCGGTGTTTAATCCCCCCGAGCTGGTTGTTGAGTACACTCCGGTCCTGTTTGTCTGGCTTGCTCTGTGGACCATTCTGTCGCGTGGCTTCGTCACCATGTTCAACGTGCCGCACCTTGCGCTCGGGGGTGAGCTGTCAAAAGTTCCAAACGAACGGTCCCAGCTGTTTAGTTTGAATATGGTGTTCACCTATTTGGCGGGTTCGGTGTTTACCTTCTCTGTGTGGAGCTTCTTTTCTGGTGATCGCGTTCGGGCAAGCGATGGTGCAAGTGTGCCTGGGCAGTTGGACCCAGCGGCCTACCTGCCGGTGGTGTTGTTTGTCTGCGCGGTGGTTGTGATTTCGATATGGATCTGCGCGGCGGGCACGGCGAAAGCAGCGCGAGAGCTGTCGCAGCGTCGCGAGGTGCAGCCAGAGTTTACCGTGGCGTACTTCTTTAAATCGTTGTTGAGTACCTTTGAGAATCGAAACTATCTGATTTTGCTGGTGGGTTATTTCTTCTTCATGATCACCAGCGGCATCTACAACACGATGCATGTGTATCTCGACACGTACTTCTGGGAGCTAGAACCCGGCCAAATACGCTGGTTTGGTGTTGTGGCTGTACTCGCTGGAATCTCTGGCGCCATCATTGCGCCGAGGCTCATGCGATTGTTTGATCGCAAGCCAGTGATGCTTGCCGCGCTTTTAGGAGCAGTTTTGTTCGCGCAGCTGGTCGTCGATCTACGCTTGCTGGATCTCATGCCAGAAAACGGGGATGCTCTGCTGATGCCCTGTTTGCTGGCGAATGCGGTCGGCTTCCATCTCAGCATTGGTGTCGCCGGCGTGGCAATCTACTCGATGATTGGCGACGTTATTGACGAAAATGAGTTAGCCACAGGGCTACGCGAGGAAGGTCTGTTTTACTCTGCTCGCGCCTTTTTTTCCAAGGCGGCATACTCGTGTGGGTTGCTTTCTGCGGGAATAATGCTTGATCTGTTTGTTCGTTTCCCGACAGATGCGATTCCGGGGGAGATTACCGATGGCGAGCTGGTGCGGCTTGGCATTACCGCCGGGCCGGTTATGGCAGCCTCAGCGTTCCTATCAGTGTTTATCTATGCCATGTACAACCTCAATCGCAAGCGGCATGCTGAAATTATTGACCAACTGGCGCAGCGCCAGGCTTGAGTAACGGAGTACCTATGGCGGCACGCGGCGGCTATGCAATTCGAATTACGGCGCTCATCATTGCCCTGCTGGCTGTGCCTATGGCGGCATATGGTTTGCAGCTCAGTTTGCTGGGTGGAACGTTCTACTATTTCTCGTGCGGTGTATTGCTGACCCTCGCCGCGATCCAGCTGTGGCGCAAACAACCCAGTGGCTTTTATCTGTTTGCCGTTGCCTTACTGCTGACTCTAGGCTGGGCGGTCTACGAATCTGGTTTTGAGTTTTGGCTGGTTGGCTCGCGCATCTGGATCATTGGCCTTTTGGCGTTGTGGATGTGTAGCGGCCGCATTCGTGCGGCAATTTGGGGGGATGATGCCAAACCTCTGCTGAGAATGCCGATTGCGCTTGTCTGTGCGCTAGCCAGTGCCGTTGTGCTGGTTACCATGACCGCAAATTTCCTTACCGATGATGTGCAGGCGTTGGCGGACACCCGCTACTCAGAAGCGCAAAACTCAGCGGACTGGACTGCATACGGCGGTAGTCAGGCGGGTACTCGCTATGCTCCGCTCACGCAGATAAACACCACCAACGTCGCCCAACTCGAGCGTGCCTGGGAGGCAGACACCAGGCAGCCAGGGCGCTTCAGTGCGACGCCCATTCAGATCGGCGATGGTCTGTTTCTGTGTGCCTCGCAGAACATTGTGATTTCGCTCGATCCTGACACAGGGGCGGAACGCTGGCGCTATGATCCCGATAACGACACACCGGCCTATGGCATTCTCGGCAACTGCCGTGGGGTGACCTATTATCAGATTCCACAGCGACCGAAGGGTGAGCGTTGTGCAGAGCGAATATATACCGCCACTACAGACGCCCGCATGATTGCGCTGGATAAAACGTCGGGCCAACTCTGTACAGAGTTTGGCGACGGCGGTGAGATTTCTCTGTTGGCCGGTATGGGTGAGGTGAAGCCGCTGTACTATTTTGTTACCTCGCCGCCAACGGTTGCCAGCGGCTCGCTGGTTGTAGGCGGTTGGGTTGCAGACAACCAGGAAGTAGAAGAGCCATCCGGAGTCGTCCGCGGTTACGACCCCATAACTGGTGAGCTGCTTTGGGCCTGGGACATCGGCCGCGAAGGGCAACCCAATCCACCACCCGAGGGCGGTTACTACACGCGTGGCACGCCCAACGTATGGAGCCTGACTTCGGCAGATGACGAGCTGGGTCTTGTGTATGTGCCCACGGGCAATGCAACGCCAGACTATTTTGGCGGCCATCGCTCTGCAGTAATGGATGAATTCTCCAGCTCAATCGTTGCGATTGATGCGAAGACCGGACGCACGCGGTGGAAGTTTCAAACCACGCATCATGATATTTGGGATTACGACGTTCCCTCGCAGCCAACGTTGGTTGATCTCTCGATCAACGACGAGCGTCGCCGTGTGGTTATTGTTCCAACCAAGCGTGGCGAGGTGTTTGTGCTTGATCGGGCAACGGGCGAGCTGATTACTGAAGTTACCGAGCGAGCCGTGCCGCAAACTGACTTTCCCGGCGAGCGCACCTCCCCGACGCAACCGTTCTCCACGGGCATGCCATCTTTTGCCTATCCGGAAATCCGCGAGCAAGACCTGTTTGGAATTACTCCGTTTGATCAAATGGCCTGTCGTGCCGAGTTTCTCAAGCTGCGCTATGAGGGCCCTCTTACGCCACCGGCGTTAGGTGGCACGCTGCTTTATCCCGGCCCTGCTGGAGGCATGAATTGGGGCAGTGTGGCGGTGGATGAGGAACGTCAGCTCATGGTGGTGAACAATATGCACCTGGCGTTCATTGTCAGGCCTATTCTGCGCGAAGACGACCCGATTCCCGAGAGTGAGAAGGGTGAGTTTGGCGCAGGGCAGAGGAACTATGGCATTGGTGGTCAACAACGCGGTACGCCCTATTCGGCGCAGGTAAATATGTTTTCGTCTCCATTCAATCTGCCTTGCATTAAGCCGCCCTACAGCGAAATGGCAGTTGTTGATCTCACCACCCAGCAGATCATCTGGCGGCGCGGTGTGGGCCCGCTCGAGATTGGCTTGCCTGCAAC
>CAZSYU010000081.1:0-18704 GCA_964611345.1 uncultured Pseudomonadales bacterium | reverse complement strand
CCTTTAGGGTGGTTATCACTATGGCGTTAGCCACCGGATGTACCAGCGCTGCGAAACCCGTTACAGCGGCCACGTTGGGTGTGGCGAGTTCCAGTTCGAATCTGCGCGCGACGCTGACGCTTGAGGAACCCGGTCCCCTCGTATTTGAGAAGGTACTCGCGGCAGATTGGGTCATTGATCGCGCCGGTTTGATCAACCTCAAACACGAACGTGCTGTGCAAGCCGGCTTAAGCGATGGCGATGAGCCGATTCAAATCTACTTCTATCGGTTAACGCACCCGACGTATGGTTCCTTCCTGATCGATTCAGGCATTGCCAGCAGCTTCGAAGAGCCTGCCAGTGCTCCGCAACTGAGTTGGCTCATCAGGCGAGCGATGAACACATCGGTACTGGTGCCGCAACAGACCACGGGCGACTGGTTGGAACAGACCGATACGAAACTTAGTGGGGTGTTTTTAACCCATCTCCATCTGGATCACATCTTTGGTATGCCTGACATTCCCGCCGAGGTACCCGTTTACGTCGGCCCGGGAGAAACCAGGGTTCGATCCATTGAGAATGCGTTCAGTCGCGGTACCACCAATCGCCTGTTGGCTAACGTAACTGCATTACGCGAGTGGCAATTCACCAGCGATCCGGACCAAGAGTTCGACGGCGTTATTGATGTATTCGGCGATGGCTCATTGTGGGCGTTGCATGTTCCCGGACACACCCCAGGCAGCACTGCGTTCATCGTTAGAACAACGGATGGCCCGCAGCTGATCACGGGCGATGCAAGCCATACTGTCTGGGGATGGGACAACGGCGTTGAACCGGGCGAGTTCTCTCACGATTTTGCACGCAGCAAACAGAGTCTCGCTGCGCTAAAAGCGTTGGCGCAGGACTTCGCAGCGCTCGATGTCCATCCGGGGCATCAATTAGCTGGTGGAAGAGAACGCCCTGAGTAGCTCTCCTTTTAGAGTCTTTATTTGCTGTTCGGTTAGCGCTACTGGCGCCGTAGTTACCCACTGCAAAATTGCCTTGGGTTCCAGTACCCAGACGTCCTGCGGGTGTTTGCTTGTGCCTTTGCCTGACGCAAATGGGCGGAAAGATCGAGTTTGCCCTTGGTGAGTTTATTTCCGGCGTAGTTGATGATGGTCGGCCCGCGCCTTGGTTTTCTTAGCGTTTTGGTCTCAATGGTGTAGACCCCGCTGGGACCGATTAAAACATGATCTATGTTCCAGTCTTCGCCTTGCAGGTCATTCAATACCTCATAGCCGTCGGCTCTGAGTTTGTTCAAAGTCTGACTCACTGCAATCTCGCCGTCTCTCCCCAGTGCGAGGCGCGCGAGTTTCTGTTTGGTTTTCCTGAAGTAAAACCCGGCCCAGATTAAGGTCAAGAAGGCGATGATTGTCATCAGCGCAGGATTTGGTGTGGACTGGTTGTGCCAGCGCATCCACTCCATGGCGGCGAGAAATACAGAAAGGCCAGCTGGAAAGAGCCCTTCAGAGAAAAATTTGTCCCGTACCACCTTCATGTGCTCTGAGATGGATTGACCCGGTAGTCTTTGGTTGGGTCGTTTGAGCGGTGACTTTGTCTTTTAAGTATTCATGAATAATGTGAAAACCGAAGTTGGCGGCAGTGAGCTAAGGCACGCTCCTTCAATCAGCTACCGAAGGCTCTGCTGCCGTGCATGGTCCATAAAGATCCGAATCTTCGCCAGCTCCCCGTGATCTAACCAAACGCCATGACGGTTGGGACAGGTGTTGATAATCACGCCTGAGTTCGCCATGTAGTTGACGGGGTCTAATTGAGATTTGCACATCGGACAACACACCTCGCGTTGCAATTCCACCTTTGGGATACCCATAGAACCGGTGGTTTCGAGTACGCGCTCTACTACCCCTGGCGGCCAGGCGTGTTCTGGTGAGTCAACAATCTGGGCCAATTCCGTATCGTCAAGCCAGACGCCAATGCATTCCGGGCAGACATCGATTGCCGTATTTTCGTAGCTGATCTCTTGCATGAGACCACAGTCATTTAGGCATTGCACAAGCTACCCCCAGGCTATATTGGTGATGAATATTTTGCTTCTACGAGTGTCGGGTTATATCCCGGGAGTTTAACTCGCCAGTTGGTGGCGCATGCGGAATATTTTCTCGCTCAGGCCGCTGCTTTCTTCGGCAATTAACTCAGCCTCCAATAGATGGAGGCATTTGTTCACGCGCTCGAAGGCTTCGTTAAACGCCAAGATTTGTTCATGTGAGTTTTCGAACTTCGAAGCGAACAGCTTCTCGCCTATTTCATGCATTCTGCGGTGCGGTTCTTCTATCGCTCGAAAGTTAGGACGGTCCGCCAATTCCTGGCCCACGCCAAAATACCACTGACCAAGGCGCGTGTCCTTCGGTTTAAAATGAATGTCCGGTCTTTCAACGGAAGCCATATCAAAGTCGGTGGCAGAATTTGCGTATAACGAGGCATCCAGAACAGACTTTCTAAAGTAGACGTTGTTCATATGCGCGTGATAGATCATGCCCAGATGAGTTGATGGATAACTCTGTTGTCTGGTAACAAAGGCACTAAATTCATCGAAGGGTAGGGGCTTGCTAATCCAGTACCCCTGAGCTTCTAAACAACCCGCATACGCCAAAAACTGATACGCACTCTCGTCTTCGATACCTTCGGCAACAACATGCATTCGCAATGTCCGCGCCATGTTAATTACCATGTTCACTATATTCAGATTTTTGGTTGAGCCCGCCATACGACCAACAACACCCTGATCAATTTTTAGCGCAGAAAAAGGCAGCTGACTCAGTAAATCAATAGAGGAGTAGCCGGTTCCGAAGTCATCCATCACCAGCTTGAAACCCATGTCGGTTAACTGGTGAAGGCGCGCCACTATTTCTTCCTGGTTGTTAAAGGAAGCCGTTTCGGTAAGCTCAATCTGCAGATCATCTGTAGTTATTTTCTTTTGATCAAGGGCGTCTTGAAGAATGTCTAATATGGTGTTTGTTTGAAAATCCAGCGGTGACGTATTGATTGCCAAAGTCCCCTGAAAACCCTGGGCGCGCAAATCGCAAATTGCGGCAATAGCCATTGCCGCAATTTGCGCACTGATAGCTGTTATCAAATTTGCCTGTTCGGCGACTGGGATGAAATGATCCGGCGATACAAAGCCATGTTCAGGATGAATCCATCTGACCAGGCATTCTGCACCGGAAACCGAACCCTTCAGGAAGCTGACTTTCGGTTGGAAGTACAGCTCAAACTCGTTGTTCGCGAGCGCCTGTTCTATATCTAGCTTTGTGAGGTTCACTGTCTTGGCCGTCCATTATTGGCAACCTCGATCAGAACTCATTTCGGGAACAAACTAGTGCCACTGGTTCACATTTCTCGCCAGAAACTTGTTTAGCCTTGGAAAAATTGGTGCTCGTACGCAAAGCATGCGGCGTTAGTCTCGAGAGCGGTGTGGTGCATTACGTTTATCGCTCCAGGTACGGAACCGGGCTGACAAGCTTAAATCCCGGTGCGTCACCAAAAAACTCCTGCAATATATCTCTGTGTCCATTGCCAATGACAATGAGCAGCTTATCGCCAGGCGCGGCCTGTTGTGCAGTTCGTGCAAACATCACCAGGTTGCGCTGCCACCAGGTCAAAATCTGTAGTGCCCCTTGTGGATCTTCGGCCGTGCCCAATTGGGCGATAGTGAGAAAAGTCTTGCGCTGGAGATTTTGCTCGGTCGAGTTCATAGCAATTAGGCGCTCAATTAAAGGCAGCTTTGCGTCGTCTTCGTAACTTGCTTTGATCTTGTCAGATAGGTCGTCAATGACCTTTAGCAATTGAGTTTGGCCAAGTTCTTTGGCGGCCGCGATAGCGGGCCCGTAATCCAGGAAGCTCTCAAAATCTATGGCGTAGAGTTTTTTATGACCGAGGCGTTGCGCCAGGCGCATGCCAATTTGTTGACGCTCATTGACAGTCAGCTTGTGAGTGCCTTCGAGAAAGGCGTCGTAGCGCTCATTGAATTTGCCCTCTAGCTCGAAATCGAGTTCAACCATGATCTTGTCTGGTGCATAGGCTTCCAGTCTATCTAACAGATCCGCGATTTCTTGTTGACCGCGAGCGCCGAGGTAATAGGGTACATCTGGATCGACGGTATCGGGGCCGCCACCGGTAAAGTGGTTGCTTCCAAGGATCATAATTTCGATGGTGTTATCGGAGTGCTGCTCATCGCGCGTAGCTGCATGCGCTGGGTTCGCGAAAAAGGCTATGGTTAGAACGACCAGAAAGGCACTGTATTTGATCATGATCTTGGCTCCCTAGAGTATCGGCCAAGCCTAGCCTGTCTTTTAGTCAGTGGCGAGGGGGCAGTCTCACTGTCAACAAGAGTAGACAAGACGCGTGTTTTGGCTTTCTCATAGACATCAGCGTGCAGTAGTTTGCTAGTTCTTGTAGGCTGACTTCACCCAGCCCGTACCGGAACTAGCTAGCTTGTGGCCTGGATTAACACACATGCTCACCCAATTGACGATGAACGCTATCGCAAGACATGTGCGCGGCGCCTCGATGCTGACGGGGCGCTCGTCTTGCCGAAGTTCTTTACCGAGTTGTTCGTTGCTACCGTGTTGGCTGAATCAATCGGCCGGGAAAGTGAAAGCTTCTTTGCTGCGAGCACCCACAATGTGTGGCTCGCTGCTGGAGACGATGATCTTGCAGACGATCACATCTTTAATCGTCAGATCGTCAGTACAAAAGGTCTCCTGGCTGATGACCAGATCGCCAGCGGTTCGCCACTGCGCGCGGTGTATGACGATGAAGTGTTCAGATCCTTTATCGCTGCTGTCGTCGGCGTTGTCCAGGTTCATCCATACGCTGATGATCTCTCGTCAGTGAATGTGCACTTTCATCGGGATAGTGAAGAGCTTGGTTGGCACTTCGACAATAGTTCGTTCGCCGTTACGACGCTTATCCAACCTCCGGAAGCTGGGGGTGTTTTTGAGTACGTGAAAGATCTGCGTAATGCCGAAGCGGACGAGCAGAACTTTGATGGCGTCAAGAACGCCATCGATGCCCGAAAAAGTGTCCAAATACTCGACTTTGAAACAACCGACCTTGTGCTGTTTCGCGGTCGCAACTCGATGCATCGAGTAACTCCAAGCCTGGGTAGCCGTACTCGAATTCTGGTTGTCTTGGCTTTCAATACCGAGCCGGGAATTGGCCTATCTGATTCTGCAAAGCAGATCTTCTACGGTCGCATATAGGCAATCTGTGCCGCGTGTGAGTCATTGGGTTACAGGACTTCGAGTTCTTCCAGTTTTTTGTCAATGTCAGCACCGAAAAACGCCTGAGGATTCGACGCTTTCATGCCTTCCTCTTTTTCCCTTTCGGTCACTAGAGTCTTGGCCTTGTCGAACGCCACCCTGAGGCTGTCTTGTTGCGGCAGGGCATCTCGATAGAACGCCTCGCCAAAGTAGGTTAAGTCTCGGTCGTTTGAGCACCCAAACGAAGTTCGATCAGCCGCTGCGGCAGTGATGATGGCCGTTTTGCTGTCTGTAAGTTCTTCAATAAAGGCACCGGAGTAGCAAGCGGAAACAACAATCAGCCGCCACTTGATACCAGCATCATCTAGTGCAGCGCTCAGAGTATCGCCATCCAGGTCCTGCAACGGCAGATATCCGTGCGATATGCTTAGCAACGGTGCGGCTGAGCCGTGCGAAGACAGCGCCAAGATCAGCAGATCATTATCCAGATCCATTCTTTTCGCGATTTGCTGCAGGCCGTGACGCAAGCCAGAGACCGTGGCGAGTGGTGCTTGATCTGTTGCTCGAATGTCGTTGAGGAGCAGCAACGATCGCTCGTTGCTGCCGTAGCGGTCACCCAAGATTCGGTCCGCAAACTTGATCTCCTCTGCGAACACCTTTTCTTCGGCGTAGCCGGCAAAGCCGACAAAAAAGGCTGCGGGTGCAGCTTGGGGGGTAGCCATTTCATCGACGATACGGTCAATGATTGCCCCTTGTGAAAACAGAAGCTCCTCAGCCTGTTCCCAGGCACCGTAAGACTGCGTGTCGTCGTTGGTTGAGTACCACAGAGAAGCTTCGACGTAAATCTTGTTATCGAGCCAGATAAAAGTAGATACGGTAGCTATCGCCAGGGCGATTGGTAACCACTGTATCCGCCCGGTTGCCGATCGGATTGCAGCAAGAAAAACCAGGAATCCAGTGAGTAGGGTCAATAAGGTGTTTTCTGAATCAACCAGGTACTTGATTAGTAAAAATACGGGAGTAAAGATCAATAGCCAAAAAAGTGCCTGCCGGAAACCGAGTCTGGGTGTTGCCATGGCGGAAAATGCGGCTGCGGCGACGAGCAGGGGGATGGCATACCAGGCGATTCCAGGGATACCGTAGGGTTTCAGTTCCACATCCGGACCGACGGTGAGCCAGTCCAGAAGCACCCAGCTGCCAACGGCTATTGCCGACAATAACGCGAGCCAAACCGTCTTAGGTTCTGGACGCTCGCTGGTAGATGCTGTTTGTGGAGCGGCTATCGACGGCGTCAAGTCAATACTATCGTGTGCCACACCCCTGGCGCGCTCTATCAGCTGCAGCAGAGTGGCTGCTTCAACTTCTACCGGGAGCTCGCGCAGAGGAATAACTTCGGCAGTCCCCTTATCAAGCCATAGAAAGAGATGGTCTTTGGTGTGGCTTACTTTTGTGATCGCCTGCCAATCGAGGCGAGATTCAACATCCTTGGAAGTTACCACTACACCTGCTGGCGATATCTCAAGCGTCCGGGGCGTAAGGAATTGGCCCCCTGGCTCCGGAGCCAGGCTTTGTTCAATGCGGTTGCCCCAGATCATCAGCCCGATAGCGCCCGTGCCAATGCCAAACAGAATCAGGAAGAAATCTGCTAACGACTTGTCTTTACTGAGTTCAAGCAACAATACGGCCAGTGGAATACCTATCAGTAGCAGCAAGGAAAAGGCCGGTGGTTTGCTGTGTGCTTGATCTCTGCAAACGTTCAGAAATGCGTCCCAGTCTTCGTGCGACGCTTGTACGGAGAACTTCGCTGTTTGGGAGGCGGGCAGGAACTCAGACATGTCGCGGTTACTCGCAAGTAGTCATTCTGTTGGGAGTCTGCCAAGCCTAAACGTTACCTTGACCTTTTCAATCGACCGGATCACGTTTAGCTGGGTGCTGAAGCCACTTCGCTATTTCGCTAACCGTTTTCGAATTGCACCCAATGCCGCGTCCAAGTGCTGATGGTAGTCTGTGTTTACGGCTGCTGGCGCATTACTGTGCAATGCAATTACCAGATCATTTTTTGGATCTACCAAGATCTGCTGACCGAATATACCTCGGGCGGAATAAGCGCCGTCATCTGCCAGCCACCAGAGATAACCGTAGCCAGCAAACCCTCGCGACGGTGTAGTCGATTGTGTCATCCAACCCTCAGGCAAAACCTGGGTGCCATCCGCTAGTTGTCCGTTACCCAACGCGAACAAACCCACGCGAGCGTAGTCACGCAAGGTGGCTGAAATACAGCACCCGCCCAGCTCTCCACCACCAGGTCCTGCAATCAGCCAGTTGGCATCTGCGGCCATGCCAAAGGGCTGCCATATTTTGTGGCTAAGGTAGGTAGCCGCATTGTTGCCAATGGCGGCGCGCAAAATCTCGCCAACCAAATTTGTTTCGCCGGTGTTGTAGTTAAACTTGGTGCCGGGCTGGGCTTCATTGGGTAAATCATGCAGATAGCGCGTCAGCTCAATGCCATTGAAGCCACCCGCTTTTGCAACATCAGATTCCCGGTCTGCGTAAGTCTCATCCCAGGCCACACCAGACGCCATATGCAGCACATCAGCAATGCTTGCTCCCTCATACGCCGAGTTGCGCAGACGTGGCAGGTAGTCCACCACCTTATCGTTGACGCTTGAGATATAGCCGTCTTGGATCGCTGCGCCAATCAGCATTGAAGTGACAGACTTGGTGACAGAAAAGGAGATCCAGCGACTGTTACGGTCGTTTCCTGGTGCGTAATGTTCGTAGATCACGTCGCCCCCTTGCACCACCAGCAGGCCGATGTTGGCGCTGTTGCTCACGAAATTCGCGAGCGTAAACTCACTGTCGTCGACGGTGTAGGGCACTGCAGTGAGATCTATCAGATGGGCCCCGAACACAAGCGGGGAGTCACCAGCAGCAATAGTGCGGGTAAAGTTCACTTGCTCTGCGTTTTTGAAGCCGTACCGACGTTCTTGTTCATTCCAAAACAGAACGGTGGCACTACTTGGGTCTCGGCGATAGTTCTCTTTTAATCGAGCCACCACTTGGGCTTCTGCGGATGCTTGCACCGCTTCGGCAGTGGCTGGATCGGCCTGCGATGATGTTGTAGTTGATGATGTTGCGCATGCGCTTAGTAATAGGAACAGTGCAGCACAGGCACAGGCACAGGCAGAGGCAGAGGGTCGCAACATGGTTAGGCTTTCCGAGCAATTGAGCGGGAACGATAACATTACTTAAACAACGGTTAGGTCAGCCCCTGCGTACAGCGGACTTTATAAGAAAGCTGCTTACTTTACTATTTTTGATGACAGGATGGTCGTGCACAGACCGTCTTAGCCTGTTGACATGGCCTTCACCGTGTTTCCGTAATCCTTTGGTGAACCCTTTTTGAGCTGGATTGTCTTACTTTAACGGGCGATGATGCGCACCTAAGGGGTGCGTTTGCAGCTTGCCCCTAGACCGCTCAAAAGGGGGTCTAAACTTAAATTTAGCTGAACTGTAATGGGAATTTGCAATGCTTAATAATATCAAGGTAATGGCAACGGGCTTCATCATGAGTGCAACCCTGGCCTTTTCCGCATCCACCTTGGCCGAGGACGAGGTCAATAATCAGCAAGGTTATATAGCTGAAGGATATGATGTAACTGCCTATTTCGATGGGGTTCCGACGGAGGGCTCTGAAGAGTTTAAGTCCGAGTACGAAGGCGGGATTTACCTGTTCGCCAATGCAGAGAATCTAGCGAAATTCGAAGAATCGCCGGAGGCCTTTGCGCCGCAGTATGGCGGCTGGTGCTCCTTTGCCACGGCGCAAAAGCGGAAAGTCAAAATCGACCCAGTAGCGTTCAAAGTGGTTGATGGGAAATTGTATTTGAATAATAGTAAGGGCGTGCACAAGCGCTGGTTAAAGAAAGAAGCGGGCTATATTCGCGGTGCGGATAACAACTGGCCCTACCTGAAGCCACATGCACAAAAATCATTGCCTAAAGCAGTGAGAGGCAACGACAACCTCACTCGTGGTGCTATCTAGCACCACCACCGCTGAAGACATAACCAAAGACACAAGACAGGACTCAGGAGAGCCCAACAATGGAAAAGAAATCACTAGTAGCATCGGCGTTGTTCGCCGCAGTCACTATGGCGGCCACTGGATGTTCATCCGAAAGTGATGGTAGTTCGGCTGCCGCCTCCGGCGATTCTGCCGCGGCACCTTCTAACGCAAAAGAAGAATGCTACGGCGTTGCCAAGGCTGGTGAGAACGATTGTGCCGCCGGCCCTGGTACTTCTTGTGCCGCGACGTCCACCGTGGACTGGCAAGGTAATGCCTGGACACTGGTTGCAGCAGGCACTTGCGAAGGCATCAAGATCACCACAGCGGACGGTCGCCAGATTGCGGGTAGCCTTGATCCGCTAGATCGCGATCTGCCTAACGCCTAGTCGGCCCCCGACTTGGGGTGATTACGTACTGGCGTTGTTAACGCTGCTGCGTTCTTAGTTTATAGGGGCTAGGTTTATAGGGGCTAGGTTTAGAGGGGCTAGGTTTAGAGGGGCTTGGTCTGGCTTGCGTCAACCAATGCCCCGAGTAGTGCCCCGAGTAGTGCCCCGAGCTGTACGCCGAAAATAGTCCCTAATCCTCCCCCGAGCCCCGCACTCTCTTGCCAACCGGTATCAGTTTTAAGGGCCAACATGCCCAGGAAATAATGCGCACGAAGCCTCCTGTTGGCTGGTTTGAAGTGCACCCGGAAAACTACCTGGTTCCTGGTGGGCCGAGACACACAGCGCTCACACAGCTTCGAGAGCATTATCCCGTGTCGTTCCATGGCGTCTCGCTGTCGCTGGGGGGTGTGGAGCCGGTTGATAATGATCAACTCGCCGCCTTAAAGGCGCTGGTGCAACGCTACGAACCCGTGCGTGTATCTGACCACCTTGCGTGGTGTAAAGCGGGTCCAACCTACTTTCCCGATCTGTTGCCAGTGCCGCTTAACGCAGAAACGCTGAGCCGCGTTGTTGAAAACATTGACCAAACCCAAGACGCTCTGGGCCAACAGATACTTGTGGAAAACCCCTCCAACTACCTCGGGTTTTCGCAGTCCGATATGCCAGAGATTGAGTTTCTCTGCACAGTGGCTGCACGAACGGGCTGTAAGCTTCTGTTAGACGTCAACAACATCTACGTCAGTGCGCAGAATCTGGGCTTTAGCGCAGAAGCTTACATAGATGCCGTGCCGCCAGAGATGATCGGTGAGGTTCACCTTGCCGGGCACACGGTGGACACCGCCGCGCCCGAGCGTATTCTGATCGATGACCATGGTTCCAAGGTTTGTGCTGAAGTTTGGGCCCTGTTTGCCCGACTGTGCGCCCGCTTCGAAGCGAACCAGGATGTTCCGGTGCTTGTTGAGTGGGATACCAATGTCCCAACTCTAGAGGTACTTGTCGATGAAGCAGCCAAGGCTGACCAACAGCTAAGCCAATGGCGTTAAGAGACTTCCAGGAGCAATTTGGGCGAGCCATCCTGGATCCGGCGGGTTCGGTACCTTCCACGCTCGGGGTCGACGCAGCCTCGCTTTGGCGAATGGATATCTATCGCAACAACTACTTTCATGGCTTGCTCGAACAACTGCACGAGGCTTATCCGACGGTGGCCAAGTTGCTGGGCCACGACGCCTATGGCGCTTTGGTGCGGCAATACTTGCAGCGCCATCCACCGCAAAACGTGTCACTGGCATTGATGGGCGAGAACTTCGCCGATTTTTTAACTAGCTTGTCCTTCAGTGCCAATGGGGAGCTGATTTGCTCGGCCGCCAGGCTCGACCGAGCCTGTTTGGAGGCTTTGCATGCCCCCGACGCCGATGTCTTGCCCGTTGCGTCACTACAGGACTTAGGCGAAGACCTGGCTGCTGCAAGATTTGCCTGGCACCCTGCCGCTCGACTAGTCGTCTCGACCGAGCCGCTGGTGACCAATTGGGAAGGTGCTCAGCAGGGCCGAGAGGTCGTCAGCGGTGCGGCGGAAGGTGCCCTCGTAACCCGGCCGGAGGGGCGGGTGCTGGTTCGTGCGCTGACGCCGGCTGGGATCCACTTTGGCCAGAAGTTACAGGACTCAATGACGGTTATGGAAGCCTATGATCAAGCGCTGGCGCTTGATGCGGCGTTTGATCTGACCCAGTGTTTTGGTGATTGCCTGTCCGCTGGCGCCTTTAGTGCGGTAGACGCCTCGAGTTGACTCTGGAATTAGGCGTTGGCTACGCAGTGTGCGAAAATCGCCCGGAGCCAAATCAATAATATTCCGCGAAAGAGGGAAGCCCCTGTGATTAGCAAAGTAATCGATCTGTATAACAACGTCATCGACTCGCCCTTCATGGGGTTTGTCCGCGATCTGGCGATTTTGGGGCTGAGGTTGCCGCTTGCATTGGTGTTTTGGTACTCCGGTCGAACCAAAGTCGACGGTTGGAACATCTTTTCTCCCAACGATGGTCAGGTTTATCTGTTTGAAAACAAATTCAAGCTGCCGTTTCCTGAGCTCATGGCCACCGTCGCAGCAATTGCCGAGCACGTTTTGCCGGTTATGTTGATCATTGGACTCTGGACGCGCATCGGTGCGGCGGGGCTGCTCGTGATGACCGGGGTGATACAGATATTCGTTTTTCCCGATGCCTGGTGGTCTACCCATATGTTCTGGGCAGCCCTGGCTTTCGGAATCATTGGCGTTGGCCCTGGTCGTCTATCGCTCGACTATCTGTTAACCCGCAACAAGTCGTAGCTGCAGGGTGTCGAGCCGTACACAAGTGAATCAGGTTCTCAGAGCGTTCGCTTGTGGACTTTGCGCCATAACTCTTTTAGCGGGTTGTCAGGCGTCACAATTAGGTAATGGCGTAAACAGCGGCGGGGGTGGGTCTCTGCTTCCTACCGACAGCGCCCGCAATGTGTTGAGTTTCGCGGACTCACTAGAGTCGGTGCTGCCGTCTGTTGTTTTGATTGGTAACTTGCAGCGCAACGCACAGGGCGAACCTCAGCTTGCCGGATTGGGCTCTGGGGCAGTGATTGATGCGCGGCGGGGCTACATCATCACCAACAGCCATGTTGTTAAAGACGGCATTGGTTATTTTGTAGATCTCCCGGATGGCCGGGTAATTGAGGCACGGTTGGTCGGTATGGACGCACCCACCGATATTGCGGTGCTGCAGGCCGATGGTCTGCGAGTTGACGCAGTAACCATTGCTGATTCAGATCGACTGCGTGTAGGTGACATAGTTTTTGCGGTTGGCTACCCGCTTGGTTTGGAACAATCGCTGTCTATGGGCGTTGTTAGTGGACTTGGCCGTTCCAGTTCTGGCGAAGGCCTGCAAGATTTTATTCAAACTGATGCCGCTATAAATTCAGGTAACTCTGGTGGTCCGCTGCTCGACAGTATGGGCCGCCTGATTGGGATAAACACCGCGATACTGAGTCACAGCGGTGGTAGTGAGGGGATCGGATTTTCAGTACCAACCAGTCTGGCCACACAGGTGGCGGATCAACTCATTACTCATGGCGAGGTTCGGCGTGGTTCGATTGGTATTACCATGACCGAGGTTAACGAAGAAGCAGCAGCAGCCGTTGGAGTGAACAGTTTACGTGGCGCGCTTGTTGTCAGTGTACGTCCGGGCAGTGCAGCGGAAGAGGCAAAATTGCAACCCGGTGATGTGATAACGGGCTTTGCGGGCAAGAAAGTCAGGTCTGCTCATGGCTTGCGCGCCTGGATTGGTGTCGCGACGCCGGGCAAAGCGTACCCTCTTATGTACGTTCGAAACGACGGCGTTGAACAAACCAAACAGATTAAAGCGAAGGCGTTCAGATTGCCGGTGGTGGAAAACCTTGAACAGCTTGGTGCGTTCATTCGGCCTGCTAACTCAAGCGATATCGTTCCTCCCGGGGTTCCAGGAGTGGTTGTATTTCGCGTTATCGAAGACAGTCCTGCCGATCGAGCGGGCTTGAAAGTGGGTGACGTCATTGGCTCCGTTAACGACGAGCTGGCAAATGACAAGCAGGTCTGTGATCACCTGGTGAGCGAAGCCAAGGGTCGAGCGCGACTCATTGTCTATCGATTTGGCGCCGCGCTGCCAATCATTATTGAACCCTAAACAGAACCCTGAGGTGTAAGTACAGAACTGGTGGTCACTCAGGTTTAGGTGAGTTCAGCATAGGCCGCGCTTTCAATATCGAAAAACAGCTCCGTCGATTTTTTATCGGCAAAAGGCAGTATTTGACTGAGGTAAGCGCCGCCAATGCCATTGGTTCGATCAATCCAGAAAAAGCTGTTGGCAAGACCCGCCCACATCAACGTACCAGCGGGTCGTCCGGTTGCTGCTGCAGTTTCGTTTCGTTGAAACGTTAGCCCCCAGGACTTTGGCTCACCCGGGAAGAACTCTGCATCATTGCTGAACAGTGGTGATACTGTTTTTAGATTCTTTACCCGCAACTCGCCAATATGGTTTTTGCACATTTCAGTAACCGTATCGGCCTTTAGGATGCGCACACCATCAAGCTCGCCGTCGTTGAGCATCATGCGGATGAACCTGCCGTAGTCAATCATGGTGCCATGCAGTCCACCTCCACCCATCTCGAATTCCGGATTTTCCGGCGCAGGCATCTCCATGGGCTGCAACGAACCATCAGGTAAGCGGGCGTGCATAGCGCAGGCGCGTTCCAGCATCGATGGCGAGTGGGCAAACGCCGTATCGGACATGCCCAGTGGTCCGGTTATGTGTTTCGCAAAATACTCGCCCAACGTTAACCCGGAGACTGCTTCTACTATTTTGCCCGTCCAATCAATGCCACTGCCATATTCCCACTGCGTACCCGGATCAAAGGCCAAGGGTGTTTGCAGCGACTTGTTTTCTAGCGAAAACAGACTAAGCGCTCCGGTTTTCTCTTGCCACTGTGCCTGGTTTGCATTCCACATTTCATAGGTAAAACCGGAGGTATGGGTAAGCAGTTGACGTAGAGTTACCACAGACCGGGGTGCGCGCAGAACGGGCTCGCCGTCTGCGTCAAAGCCTTCCAGCACTTGCACCTCGTGTAACCAGGGGCATATTTCGCCGGCGGGTGCATCAAGATCGATCTTGCCCTGTTCAACCAACTGCATAGCCGCCACCCCGGTGACGGCCTTGGTCATGGAAAATATGGCGCCCACAGAATCTGTGGTCATGGCGACACCCGAGCCGAGGGCGCGCTCGCCAGAGGCACCCTCCCACAGGACTTCGTCACGATTGACGACCGTTGCCACAACCCCTGGTGCAGCGGCGTTCTCTGTACCGGCTGCAAGTAAGCTATCGAGCTTTGTTTTCATGTGGTTTGTTCTGATCCTTCGCATTGTCGCAGTAGTTCGAAAAATTCTGGGCCATTGACCGTGTTTTCGCAATGAATGAGTATGATAATGGAGGAACGAGAGTGTATTGGACCCGAGAACCGTCTTTGTAGCGATGGGTAAACCGTGCGATGGCTAAATCACGTGATGGCTAAATCATGATAGATGTATCTAGCTCGACATCCTTGTCAGTGGGTCATGGGATCATAGCGGACTCCAAGTTTGAACCCTGTTCGCCGCCGATCGATCTCGTTGAGCGGGAGCGCCTGTTAGAAACCCTCGATTTGGCCGTCGATCGGAAGCTGGCCCTGGTGGTTGCGCCGGCGGGGTTCGGCAAGTCAGTGTTGATGGGTCAGTGGTTGCGTAAGAGCGCACAGGCGGATTTTGTTTGCGCCTGGCTTACTCTGGAGCCCGCAGATACCGATGAGCATCAGTTTCTGTCCTATCTTGTCCTGGCCATCACAAGAGTGGGAATTGGACTGGGAGAGTTGGAAAACGCGGCGCACAACGGCTTTTCAGACGCACCTTCCAATCTGGTGCTCGCCAAGCTCATCGCCGGGTTGCGCGAGCATGATCAGAAGGTTGTGCTCATCCTGGAAGATTATCACCTGGCGGAATGTGCAGCGGTAAACGCTATTGTCAGTCAACTCCTGCGAGAAAGTGATGACAAGCTGGTGCTGCTCATTGATTCCCGCCGTATTCCAGACCTCGATGTTGCAAGCCGGGTAGCGGCTGGTGAGGCCCTGGAGATCGGTGCCGATCCGATGCGGCTGACTCGAGAAGAAACACTGAAAGCGCTGGCGGGTGTCGCGCAAGGTATCGAAGCTAATGCAATACACTCGCAAACGGAAGGTTGGCCTGTTGCGGTTCAGCTTGCCGCCGCCCAGATAAAAACACGCTCTACTCGGCCCGCTCTGGAGGGGTTCTCCGGTGGCCTCATGGCGTCCTATTTGACGGAACAAATTCTCTCATCGATTGCACCAGAGGCGCGAGCATTGCTGTTGACGCTGGCCTTTCTTGAGCGGTTTGATTTTAGTCTGGCCGACTTTGTCACTCAACGAGATGACAGCAGAGCACTGTTCGAAGAACTCACGCCATTGCGTGCGCTGATCATCAATTCGGATGGCGATGATACCTGGATGCGGTTGCACCATTTGTTTGCTGAGTATCTGCGTGAACTTCGTATTCGAGAGGATGCAGGCGGAGTCACTGAGATCTATCTGCGTGCGAGCCGCTGGTATCAGAAACAGGGTTCGACGGTTGAGGCGGTGAAGTATGCCGCCAAAGCTGAAGACTATGACACCTGCACCCGGATTATTCTTGAAGGCGGTGGCTGGCGCATCATACTCACTGACGGGATCGGCGTTCTGCGCAATGCGCTGCGCCAGCTTCCCGATCATGCGCTGCATTCAAATGGGCGGTTGATGATCGCCAGGGCCTATTTGCATTGCAAATTCGGCGAGATTCTAGAGGCTCGCGCAATGCTTGATGCTGCAATCGCGCTAGCTGATTCCGAACAAGGTTGTGCTGACTACGAAGAAGCGCGCGATTGTGATCGAGTGGTTATCGAGTCAATACTGAGCCTCTACGAAGACCGGGTCGAACTGGGTGCCGACTACGATGAACTAAAGCGTCGGTTTTTAGAGCGAGATCTGCTTGAACCGCTAGATCGTGGCACGCTGTTTTGTGAGCTAGTGGCTGAGCGAACAGCCCAGGGAGACTTCCCAGCAGCATCTACAGCGTTGCATGAAGCCTTTGCGGCCATGCGCCAGAGTGGTTCGGTATTGGGGTTAAACTACTGCTATATCCATGCTGCTCTCATAGCACTGTATCGCGGCGAAATGGATATGGCGACGGCCAATGTGAACCGTGCGTTGCGCATGGCGGAAGAGAACTTTGGCTCTGACAGTGGTTTAAAAAACCTGGCTGTACTGCTGCGTTGTGCCGTTCGCGCGTGGCAGGGGGAGGCGCGGGCAGACGAGTTATCTGTCTTACAGGCGACCCTGCAGCACACTATGGATTACGACGGCTGGGTTGAGATCTACATGGCCGGGATCGATGCTCTGATGTTGCTTGGCAATCAGACCGGCAACCTGGTGGAAGTTGAAGCGACCTTGCGTGATGTGTTGTTGTTTTCCAAGCGGCGCAATTTGCAGCGGCTAACCTGTTATGGAGAACATCAGCTTAGTCAGTTGCGGCAAGAAAGCCCGGATGCGTTGGGAGCTATTCCGCAAGACGAGCGCTATTGGAAGTGTCGATTGGTCCGGCAGCGCGCTCAACTGAATGCCGCTGGCATAGATAAAGGTCAGCGAGAGCCGGAGATACGAGGCGCTTCAGGTCCGGAAATGGATCGTTCAGGGTTGCTGGCGCTGGCCTCGCGGATCGAGCTGGCTGGCGTGCATCGCAGCAAGAGCGAAATGTCTGAGTGTGTTCGCTTGGCCCGTGAGCAGCGCCTTTCAGGTCCATTCCTCGCGAATGAAGTCGTCGCTGGCTTGTTGCGCAACCTGCGAGAAGACTATTTGCAGGATGAGCGTCAGCTTATGTCGCTTGAATTTATTGACGAAGTGCTCGCAAAGGCTGATCGCCTGCACCCGCAACGTGAAGCCGCGCTCCTCAGCTCGCGCGAAACCGAGGTTCTGGAAAAGCTGTTGAAGGGCCAATCGAACAAGGAGATCGCGCGTAATCTCGAGCTCACAGAGAACACGGTAAAGTTTCATATGAAGAAGATATTTGCGAAATTGAAAGTTAAACGCCGCACCCAGGCGATCGCCCGGGCACGTGAACTTGGTTTGTTATCTGGAGCAGAATCGCGCTGATGAATTCGCAACCCGCCAAACTCATCCTTGAGTTGCCCTTCGGCGAGATAGGCATTGAACTGTTTGCCGATGCGGCGCCCCAAACCTGCGCCTATTTTGCTGAGTTGGCGAGGCTTGGCGCACTGGATGGTAGTGCGTTCTACAGGATCGTTCACCCAGACAATGCGAGCTTTCGGATGGAGAATCCCATCGAAGTTGTTCAGGGGGGGCTAACGTCCGACGCTGCGCAACCGCTGCCTGCGGTGCCCCATGAATCCACCAGTGACACTGGTCTGTCCCATCTGCAATGGACCGTATCGACGGCGCGCGAAGCGCCCGGTGCGACCTACGGCAGCTTCTTTATTTGTCTACGGGATGAGCCGGAACTCGATTTTGGGGGTGCCCGGCACCCGGACGGTCAAGGCTTTGCAGCGTTCGGGCGCGTGGTTGATGGGCATGAAACTGTCCTTGGGGTGGTCGAGCGGCGTGAATCGAGCGAGTTTCTTGCCTCTCCGGTGCCCATCACTCGCGTCAGACTTGCCTGACCGAACAACCACCTACTCTTTTGGGTAGCTCGCAATCTGGATTGGGGCTACACGAAATACCTGATCCTTTCCGTTGCGTCATTGCACCCTCACGCGAAGAATGCGACTGCATCGTAAAGTCAGCGTAATAGGGGGTCAGTGGTGAATTTTCGTGCTGCAAAACAGATTTTCGGCATCGTGGGCGGAACATTAGTGTGGGTCGGAACCGGTCAGGTGGTTCAGGCGCAGGACGGTGGGGCCGACGACGCCATTGAGGAGATTGTGGTTACTGCCCGTGGCCGCGAGGAGTCCCTTCTCGAAGTACCAATTTCCGAAACCGTCTTCGATGCGCAAGCGATTGAAGATGCGCGCATTGATCGGGTGGATGATTTTATTGCACTCACACCCAATGTGACCATGTCCAATGCGCAGGATTCTGGCACCAACTTCATTACCATTCGCGGCCTGTCGCAGACACGTAACGGCGAACCGCCCGTTGCGGTGGTAGTCGATGGTGTCTTGCAAACGAGCCCACGGTCGTTTGATCAGGGGTTGTTTGATGTGGAGAGCATTGAGGTTCTGCGTGGCCCGCAGGGGGCGCTCTACGGCCGTAACGCAACCGGTGGCGCAATTCTTATCAATACCGTGGGGCCAACCGAAGAATTTGAAGGTTACGTTCAGGGTACCTTTGGCAGAGACGACGAGCTGGGTATTCAGGGCTCAATATCAGGCCCGTTGAGCGATCAGGTTGGTTTTAGACTGTCCGGCAGTTATACCGATCGAGATGGCT
>CAZSYU010000080.1:0-18820 GCA_964611345.1 uncultured Pseudomonadales bacterium | reverse complement strand
CACCATGGAAGAGCTCAAGCACACCACCGCACTGCCTATCTAGGTGACTTATCTGCCAATGAGTAACGAGCAATCAATGATTACCGTAATGTGACATTTTTCTCATTTATAGTCATAATTCGTCATATTATCTTAATAATATTTATTTTAACGGTAAATTATCCCATATTTTTAGCTTTTATTGAGGGAAATAGTGATTTTTTCTCATGGGTTCGCAGGTATCGTCTGGGTATCGATGTCACCTGACCACCCAGGAGCTCCTGCCATGGCCTCATCCAGTCTAGAGACCTTGCCCCAACAGCCCACCGCCCTGCAGCGCTGGTTCACTGCCCACCCGGCCACCGTTGGTGAAACCTATTTTGAACATCTACGCGCCGCCAGCTCCTTCGCCGGCGGCCTGGCCGTATGTGCGTTTTGCTGTTTTGTGCACGCGCTGATTCCAGGCCTGTTCACAACCAGTGCCAGCGCCCGAGTGGAGTGCATGCACGAGCGCATGCATCGGCGCCACGAACAATAGACCCCCGAAAGTTGAGAGTTGGGCTAAGCGCCGCTGCCCTTATAGTCGCCTGGGCGTTTCTCAAAAAACGCATTCACCGCTTCAGCGTGATCCGGCTCAGCGTGGCATAACGCCTGATACGCGGCCGACATTTCCAGCAGCTCGTCCATGCTCGAGTCTTTGCTGGCGCGCATAAGTTGTTTGGTTAGCCGCACCGCATGAGGCGGATTCGACGCGATCCGCTGGGCAAGTTCCAGCGCCTCACTAACGAGCGCATCCGGCTCAACCACATCAGAGACCAACCCCATCAGCTTGGCATCCTCCGCACCAATCATGTCACCGGTAAACGCCATCTTGCAGGCGTTGGAGTAACCCACCGCGCGTGGTAAAAACCAGGCGCCACCGTCGCCAGGAACAATGCCGAGCTTGATAAAGCTCTCGGCAAACTTCGCCTTGGTGCTTGCAATGCGAATGTCGCACATGGTGGCCAGGTCGCAACCGGCACCCACCGCAGGGCCGTTAACTGCCGCGATAATGGGTACATCGAGTGCAGCCATGGCGCGTGGAATGCGTTGAATACCATTGCGATAACTGTTGGCCTGTGCAAAGGGCGCACCAGAGAACAGCCCTTTACGATCGCGCATGTCTTTCACGTTACCGCCTGCACAAAAGGCCGGACCGTCACCGGTAAGCACCACGGCACGCACGGTTTCGTCCGCGTTGACCTCGGCGCACATGGCCTCTATGTCACCAAACTGCTCGGGCCCGGTGAGGGCATTGCGGGTGTCGGGGCTGTCCATGGTGGCAAGCAGCACATGGCCGTGGCGTTCGCGTCGTAAAAAACTCATAACATGTTCTCTTAATTTTCTGTTTGTTTTCTTTTCGCTTAAGTGCGGTTTGTTCGAGCCGGCGCTAGCCTAGCGATAGTCGCCAAACTCATCATCGAGGCCCGGGTCTGGCAGCTCATCGTCGACAGTGTTGCGCACCGAATCGCCTTTGGCGTCCAATGCTGCAAGCGGGTCAAACGCTTCGTCGGCAGTGTCTGCACCACCATCTGCATCACCACCTGCATCACTGGGGCGGCGGTCATCAAGCGCAGCGGTTAGCGTGCCGCCCGACGCAAACAGCTCGGTTTGTCCGGAGTCTTGCAACCCCCCAAAACTCGCTTCAAACATTTCCCACACCGTAATAAAGAGCGCGGCAATGAGCGGACCGATAATAAGGCCAGAGATGCCAAAAGTGCCCAGCCCACCCAGTGTGGCGAGCAAAATCAGATAGTCGGGCATGCGTGTGTCGCGCCCAACCAGTACCGGCCGCAACAGATTATCGGCCATGCCGATGACGAGCACGCCAACGCCCACAAGAATAATGGCGCCGGTGTAGTTCTGACCAACGGCCAGCATAATTGCGGCTGGGCCCCACACTAGCGCAGCACCCACCGCGGGTAGCAGCGAGAACAGCGCCATCATCACACCCCATAGCACCGCACCCTGAATACCCAAAAGCGCAAAGGTGATACCGCCAATGGTGCCCTGCACCGCGCCAATTACAAAAGTACCCTTCACCGTGGCCCGTACCACCTGGGCAAAGCGCGCAAACAGCGCCCGCTCCCGCGCATCACCCAGCGGAAGTACCTGCACCAGCCGGTCGATGATGACGGCACCATCGCGCAAGAAAAAATACAGCAAGTAAATCATCAGAAACATGCTGAGGGTGAAGTTCAGCGTGCCCTGCCCCGCCTTAACGGCATTGGCGGCCACCCATTGGCCCGACACTATGGCGGCTTTTGACAGTGAGTCGTGAATACCGGCGGAGTCAAAACCAAACTCCCGAACTTTCTCTTCAACCCAGGGCAACTGCGCGAACCCAGATTGCAGCAGTTTGCCAAAATGGATTTCTTCGGCTCGCAAACTGGCAAGCATCCGAGCCGTCTCGCCAGCCACCGCAAAGCCCAGGCCAATCAGTGGCAACACCACCAACACCGTGACCACCAACACCGTCACCACCGGCACCAGCGATTCGCGTTTGCCGATCACCCGCTCCACCCGCTCCGCAAGCGGCGCAAACAGAATCGCGAACGCGACCGCCCAAAACAGCGCCACCATAAAGCCTTGCAGCAAACTGACAAACGCCAGACTAACCAGGGTGAGCAGAATCAGGAACGCAACGCGCTCTATAGATTGTTGTGTCATATCTCGATTGTACGCTGGGTCGCTAGCAGATCGAAACGGGCACCTCGACGTGCTTGGCCCGCAAGTACTCACCCAGCGACTTGGCCTGGCCATCGATCCGGTTATTTGACGACACGCCGTCTTTCAGCACGCCACGAATATAGAAGTTCAACGCCCGCAGATTGGGCATCTCGTAGCGCAGAACCTCGTAGCCCGCCATATCTGGCAACAATTGTTTGAATCGCTCCGGGGTCAGGTAGTGATACAGCCAGGCGTAAGAGGCATCAGTTTTGGCCCACACCCCGCAATTGGCACAGCCACCCTTATCCCCGGACCGGGTACCAAACAGGCGGCCAAACTCGATGCTCTTCGCCTCGCCCTCGGGCATGGGGCCCACCGTGACAGGTTCTTGCTGATAGTAAATTTCGGGCAGATCAAGTCGCTGGGTGGGCAGCACCTCTGTGGTGACACCACTCATATGCAGACGTTCTGTCACCTGCTGCGAGTCGAGCAGCGCAGGCCAGTAGACAATGACCGGACCGCCCTGGCTGACGTTATTGCGACCGGTGTAACCCGGAATGTTGCACAGCGCGAGTTCAACCACCTTGGCGGAAAACAACCGCCCTACTTTCACCTTGTCCTGGGAACGTACAGCGATGCGCAACGCGGCAAAAGCTTCCTCATTGGAATCAGGGTTCACCTTGTCGCTGCGCACCAGATCAATCTCAACCTCGTCGAACGCCTCCTGACCACCCACCGATGCAAACAGAGCTTCGGTGAAGATCTCTGCTTTGCGTTCGATATCGAGACCCGTCAGCAAGATTTCGCAGCTGTTGCTGAACCCACCCGCGGTATTGATGCATACCTTGTGCGTGGGCGGTGGGCTGCTACCCCGGGTGCCGCTCACTCTGACCCTGTTTTCCCCGACCGATTCGATCTTCATGGTATCAAAGTGCGCAATCACATCAGGGTTCATGTAGGCCGGCGTGGAGATTTCGTAGAGTAGCTGCGCGGTTACCGTGCCCGGGGAAACCAGTCCGCCAGTGCCCTCATGCTTGGTGACAGTGAACGAACCATCGGCCTCGATCTCTGCAATCGGAAAGCCAACATCTATAAAGGAAGGCACCTCGTCGATAAACGAGTAGTTGCCACCACAGGCCTGGCCACCACACTCAATGATGTGCCCGGCGGCGAGTGCACCGGCAAGAGCATCATAGTCGTTACGCGCCCAGTTAAACTTCCAGGCGGCAGGACCAATAACAACCGCAGCGTCAGTGACGCGTGGACAAATCACAATATCTGCACCCTGATCGAGCGCCTCTTTGATGGCCCAGGCACCAAAGTAGACATTCGCCGTAACTGGCGGCAGTCCAGACTCAGCCAGCGTTTGATCTTTGTCTATGTTACGAAACTCATTGCCAGTATTGGTCAACGTGTCAAGTGTGGGCAGGATATCGTCGCCATCGATGTACGCCACTTTTGCATTGAGCCCCTGCTCTGCCAGAATTTTTTCAACCTCAGCGGCCATCGCTCCGGGGTTCAGACCACCGGCATTGGTGACAATTTTTATACCGCGCTCGAGACAATCGCCCACCACATCCTGCACCTGTTTTAAAAAAGTGCCGACATAACCAAAGGATTCACCTCGCGCCTGCTGCTGGTTGTAGAGGATGGTCATGGTCAACTCGGCAAGGTAATCGCCGGTGAGCACATCAATGGGTCCACCGTCGACCATCTCGCGCGCGGCGGATAACCGATCGCCGTAAAAGCCGCTGCAGTTTGCAATGCGTATCACGTCACTCATTACCCCGCCCCCCCTTCACTGTTACCTGACACCCACGCAGGCTTACGTTTCTCCCGGAAGGCGGCCATCCCTTCCTGGCCTTCGGGACCCTGAAACAACTCAGCACTCCACGGACCGGTTTTCTCGAAGGCATCTGCGATCGACATCTGCGGCACCGCGCGCACCAGCTTCTTGCATTCGACAACTGCGGTTGGCCCACCGAGGTTAATCATGTCAATTTCTTCCTGCACGGCGGCGTGCAATTGGTCCCGCGGCACGGCTCGATGCGCAAAGCCCATCGCCACCGCATCACTGCCGCTAAAGCGTTCGCCGGTTAGAAACAGTTTCATGCCATGGTGGCGCCCCAACTTTGGCAAACACACTACCGAGATCACCGCCGGGATCACCCCTATGCGTACCTCGCTGAAGCTGTATTGCACCTCTGCGGCCGTAACCACAATGTCGGCCGCCCCAACCAGGCCCAGGCCACCGGCAAAGGCGGCGCCATTCACACAGGCGATTACAGGCTTGGCACTCTCTAGAATAGAATTCAGAACATCTGGGTAAGTTATTGTTCTACCGTGAACTATTTCACCCGGAGGGGCCTTCAAATCGGCCCCTGCACAAAACGCCGGATCCGCGCCGGTCAGCACTATGCTGCGCACCTGCGCATCTGCATTGGCGTTCGCCAGATGATCAAACAACTCACTCACCAGAATGCTCGACAGTGCGTTGCGCGCCTTGGGTCGATTCAGCGTGATCCAGGCCGCACCGGAGCGCACCTCATAAAGGGTGTGCTCCTGCCCCTCGACCGCGTTCGCCTGGTCACTCATGTGTTGTTCTCCTGATTGTCTGCTGCCAGTTCGATAAGCAGATGGCCGTTGTCGGCCTGGTCACCTGCACTGATATGCACAGCAACCACCGAGCCGTCGGCGGGCGCTGTAATGCGATGCTCCATCTTCATGGCCTCTAAAATCATTAACAGCTCACCCTTGGCCACGGTGTCACCAACAGCAACTTCAACCGCCAGCACCTTGCCTGGCATTGGCGCAACCAGCCCGCCCGCAGCAGCGTCACCTGCACTGCTACGGAAACGTGGTATTTGCACGAACTCTATATCGCCCGTGCCTGAATGCACTAACCAGCGACCTGCATCAGCTTGCGCGCCAGCTGGCACCCGTTGGGCGACCGAAATTTTCTGCCGTCGACCGTTAACCGACACCTCAATGTCATGCGCCTGCGGACCGGTTGGAGTTACCGCATAAACCACCACACTTTGGTCGAGCGCTGGATCAGTCGCACCGAGAGCGCCGGCTTCCGGCGGCGGAGGGATATCGGCCACACCCGCCTGGAACGAACCATCGCGCTGGCGTGCGTACGCAAGCTGCAGCTCTGCATTCCGAAACACAAACTGGCTGCGTTGTGGCGGCATCACCGAGTTGCGCCAGCCAGAACTGACACTGCCAAGTACGGTTGCTTCCCGACGCCGCTGATCTTGCGCCACCATGGCGACAGCAATGAGTGCTGCATCGCGCTCTGCATCACTAACAGCGCGCGAGGTCGCAGGCTGCACCCGCTCAATAAAGTCCGTTGTGGTATCACCCGCGATAAACTCCGGCGCGCGCAAGCAGGCCACCAGAAAGTCACGGTTATGGGTAAGCCCCTGTATGCGCGTGGTTTCGAGTACCCGTGCGAGCCGAGCTGCCGCCTCCCGGCGACTGGGCGCGTGCACAATCACCTTGGCAATCATGGGGTCAAACTGCTGACTCACCTCACTGCCAGACACCACGCCGGTGTCGTAACGCGCGGAACCACTGGTCGATTCCGCCCAGACCTCGATGGTGCCGGGTGCTGGCAGAAAATCATTCGCCGGATCTTCTGCGTAGATGCGCGCTTCGATAGCGTGGCCGTTAATAGCAAGGTCGTCCTGGGCATAACCAAGCTCCTCGCCTTCCGCCAGACGCAATTGTTCTCGTACCAGATCGAGTCCGGTAATTTCTTCGGTGATGGGGTGCTCAACTTGCAGCCGGGTGTTTACCTCAAGAAACCAAAAGTCCTCACCATCGAGCAAAAACTCGACGGTTCCCGCAGACCGATAACCCAGGGTTTGCGCAGCAGCAACCGCCGCCGCGCCCATGGCTTGCCGAATCGCAGGGGTTACCGCGGATGAAGGCGCCTCTTCAATCACTTTTTGGTGCCGCCGTTGAATGGAGCATTCGCGCTCAAAGCAGTGCACCACAGTGCCATGGTTGTCGCCGAGAATTTGAATTTCGACGTGGCGCGCTGCAGCAAGCCAACGTTCGATAAACAGCGTGTCGTCACCAAACGAGGCACCCGCCTCGCGCCGCGCCGAGGCAACCGCATCTGCCAACTGGGCTTCATTCTCTACCACCCGCATACCGCGACCGCCGCCACCGGCTGACGCCTTAACCAACACGGGATAGCCGACTTCCTTTGCAGCCGCCGCAAAGTCATCCCCCTCGCGCAGTTCGCGGGCTGGCAATGTGGGCACATTCGCCTTGGTCATCAGCGCCTTTGCAGAGAGCTTGTCGCCCATCTGTGCAATGGCGTCTGGCGACGGACCTACCCAACGCATACCCGCAGCTTCCACCGCGCTGGCAAATTCGGTGTTCTCAGACAGAAATCCATAGCCCGGATGAACCGCATCAGCGCCCGTACGCTCACACGCCGCCAACACCTTTGCTACATCGAGATAGGTTTCAGCGCTGGTTTCGCCGTTGAGCGCAATCGCTTCATCAGCGTCTTTCACAAACGGCGCCGCGGCGTCGCCATCCGCATAGATCGCGATGGTGTAGATGCCCATCTCGCGCGCGGTGCGCATCACTCGCCGGGCAATCTCGCCGCGATTGGCAATGAGTAGCCGGGTGATGGGTGCAAGGCTTACATGCGCCATGTACCAAACTCCTTGGTTCCAGCAACAGGGCCGTTGTGACAGGCTGATAAACACATCCCAATCACATTGCGCGTGTCGCGCGGGTCAATCATGCCGTCATCGGCCACCCGAGAGGTTGCATACAACCCCTTGGAGCGTTCTTCCGCCCAGTGTTCGGCAACGGCGGCCCGCTCGGCGTCCGCGGCCTCATCAAACTCTATGCCACGGCGCTTGGCGGCACCCCGCCCGACAATGCTCATCACACCCGCCATTTGTTTCGGGCCCATTACCGCAATTTTTGCGGTTGGCCAAAGAAAGGTGAAGCGCGTACCAAACGACCGCCCACTCATGCCGTAGTTACCCGCCCCGTAGGATGCGCCAACAATAATGCTGATGTGCGGCACCGTGGAGTTAGCCACCGCGTTAATCATCTTCGAACCGTTCTTGGTAATGCCGCCCTGTTCGTAATCGGTGCCTACAATGAAGCCGGTGATGTTGTGCAGGAATATAAGTGGCACATCAATCTGGTTGCATAGCTGAATAAACTGCGCGGCTTTCTCAGCAGCCTCAGAAAACAGTGCGCCGTTGTTGCCTAATATACCCACCGGAAAGCCGTGCATTGATGCCCAGCCACACACGAGTGTGGGCCCATACAGCGGTTTGAATTCTTCAAACTGGGAGCCGTCTACAATTCGCGTGATCACCTCGCGCATATCAAAGGGCGTGCGTAAATCTTCGGCTACCAGACCTAACAGATCTTCAGGATCGGCCAATGGGTCAGCCGGCAGCTCGCCCGGTGCAAGCGTGGGTCCGGGACCAGACTTGCGCCAGTTGAGATGCGCCATGACATCCCGTAATAACCGGATGCCGTCCATCTCATCTTCGGCCAGATAGTCGCCTAGGCCAGACACCGTGCAGTGCATGTCAGCGCCACCCAGCGCTTCGGGGTCAGCATCTTCGCCAGTGGCCATCTTTACCAGCGGCGGACCGCCAAGAAACACGCGGGACTGGTTTTTGATGAGAATGTTGTAATCGCTCATGCCGGGCTGGTAGGCCCCGCCCGCGGTGGAGGCACCAAACACCACCGACACGGTGGGAATGCGCAGCTTCGACAGCTCGGTGATCTCGTAGAACAACCGTCCCGACTCACCAAAGTGTTCTTCTTCCCGCCGAATCGCGGCTTCCGGATCTTCCCCAGACTCGCCGCGCAAATCGGCACCAGCAGACTCTACGAACTGGACATAAGGCATGCGGTTTTCGCGGGCGATCTCAAGGCCCCGCATCA
The DNA here is from genome assembly GCA_964611345.1 of uncultured Pseudomonadales bacterium. Classification (GTDB taxonomy): domain Bacteria; phylum Pseudomonadota; class Gammaproteobacteria; order Pseudomonadales; family Azotimanducaceae; genus JALZVT01. Next base: position 10,192 of record CAZSYU010000080.1, on the reverse strand, counting down.
GCTTCTTGGTATTGAACGGGTTAAACGCGCCCGCCCGCACCGACGGATCATGGCCAAGAATGACGCACTCCACGCCCTGGATAACACCAATGCCTACCACAAAGCCCGAGCCCACGTTGTAGCTGGTGCGCCAGGCCGCCAGCGGGCTGATTTCCAGAAAGGGACTGTCAGGATCAAGCGCGTTGGCAATGCGCTCACGAATGGGCAGCTTGCCACGGGCAGCTAACCGGTTGGCCGCCTCCTCGCCGCCGCCCAAAGCCGCCTCGGCCTGTAACTCGTTCATAACCCCCAGCAAGCGGGCCATGGCGGCCCGGTTGTCGGCGTGTTGGTCTGATCGAATGTCCAGCGTCGATTCGAGCGTTGGCATAGATTCCCCTCCCAAGGCATGCGCGCCTGCACTTACCCCTAAATATACCCCGGCCCGCGCTAACCCGCGACGGAAACCATGGCTGCAAGCTCAGTGAGCCTGGCGTCCACATTGTCCGGGCGATTAGACCCAAGCTGCACCACTAACCGATCGACTCCAAGGTCCTTGAACTGATGCACTACAGCGTCACTCTTGACACTGCTAGGTGTGATAACAATTTCAAAGTCGTCTCGACTCCTGCCAGCGGCCGCAAGAGCCTTATCTATATCAGCGAGAATGGGTGCCGTGAGTTCTGGAGTCAAAGCGAACCCATACCAACCCTGTCCGTATTGCACCGCTCGTCGTATCGCGGCCGGACTGTGACCACCCACGATTGTCGGTAGCGTCGGCTGCACCGGTTTTGGGTCGAGCTTCGCGCCCGCAACCGTTATGTGATCGCCCTTAAAGTTAACAACATCGTCACGCCATAGCTGCTGAATCAAGTCGAGAAACTCATCGCAGCGCTTACCGCGATCGTGCCAGCTGTATCCACATGCCAGCACTTCTTCCTTACACCAACCCACGCCAATACCAAAGTCCATGCGCCCTTCAGACAGCCAGTCGAGGGTGGCAAACTCGTTGGCCGTGTAGACGGGATTGCGTTGCGGAACCAGCGTGATACCCGTACCAAAGCGCAGGGTAGAAGTAACCGCCGCCAGGTAGCCAAAGGTGGCCACGGTATCGAGCATGCCACCGCCTTTGGGCATGGGTATGCGGCCATCGCGTGAACCTGGATAGGGGAACTCCATCTCATCAAACAGCACCACGTGCTCACCCAACCAGATGGAATCGAGCCCTACGCCTTCTGCGCGCCGACCTATGTCCGCAATCATCGCAGGCGTTGCGCGCGGCGACGTCAAATTGCCAAATAATCCAATCTTCATGTTCCCCTCCTGTTGAGCCTCAAGTACAGATCTGTTGCGATGGTAGACTAACCCTACCATCTGCGAATCACTCAGCGTCCAGCACCACAACCGGAACAACACACCAATGACCAACCTTACCGCCTTCAGAACAGACACCCGGAAATGGTTGGCAGCCAACTGCCCGGAGGGTGCTCGTGGTGACGGTTATGTGCCCCTGGGCAGCACCAAGGTTGAACTCGAACCCGACACACGAACCTGGTTGAATAACATGGCGGAGCGCGGCTGGACCGTGCCAACCTGGCCCAAACAATACGGCGGCGCAGAGCTCGAACTTGATGAGTACAACGTGCTCATCGAAGAACTGAAACGTATCAATGCCCGGCCACCACTGACCGGGCGCGGCGTTAACTACATCGGGCCGACCATTCTCGAACTCGGCAGCGACGACCAGAAACAGCGCTGGCTGCCTGGCATTTCGCGCGGCGAAGGCGCCTGGGCCATGGGCTATTCAGAACCCGGTGCGGGTTCAGACCTGGCCAGCCTGTCACTCAAGGCTGAGCTGGTGGGCGACAACTATGTGTTAAATGGCCGCAAGACCTGGACTTCCGACGCCATGATTTGCGATTACATTTTTGTCCTCGCGCGCACCTCGCCGGACAAACCCAAACATCAAGGCATCAGCCTTATTCTGGTCGACATGAGTCAGCAAGAAGTCAATGTGCGGCCCATACAACTGATCTCCGGCGCCTCACCGTTTAACGAAACTCTATTCGAGGACGCGCTCGCTCCAGTGATTGATGTGATCGGCGGCGTCGACAACGGCTGGACGGTTGGCAAACGTCTGCTGCAGTTCGAGCGCTCAACTCACGCCGGCATCAACGTTTCAGGCTCGCAAGGCGGCATGAACGATGACAGCAGCATGCCCGACAAATTACGGAGTTACGTAGGCGTTACCGATGGCAAACTTGCAGATACGCAACTGCGCGCGCAGCTCACCCGATATGAAATGAACGGTCACGCCCAGCGCCTGACACAGAAGCGCGCCATTCAAGAGCTGGAAGCCCGCGCACCAGGCTTTACCTCGTCGGCGGTAAAACTCACCAATGCCCTGCAAAAACAGGACGGCGACGAACTACTGGTCGCGGCGATGGGCACTCAGGCCGTTGGCTGGGGCGGCGCGCAGTTCAGCACTGACGAAACCAAAACCACAAAGACCTGGCTGTATCAAAAATCGCTAACCATCGCCGGCGGTACCAAAGAGGTACAGCTGAACATTATAGCGAAGCGTTGTCTGGGTTTACCGGATTAACCTGCAACGACACTAGAGCTTAAGCACCTGCGCACGGTCAACTTACTGTTCCCCAAACAGGAATTGTATTTCCAGTGTGCGCTTGCTTATTCGCCAACCGGCATCGGTGCGCACAAACTCATCCACATAATCACCGATAGCGGTGAAACCCGGGACACTAATTGGCACTGACTCCGAGTCGGGCCGCGGCCCGGTATAGATGGTTGCATAGCTTACGCCTGTGGCGCGATTTTCATCCACTGGCGTAATGCGGATGGTGCTCATGAGATGTCGTGAGCGCTGCCCATTAACTGCGTCACCGATGCGAGCCCGGATCGCCTCTTGCCCACGAATAGTTGGACCGAGTATCGTGAGTGAAGCATCGGGACTAAACAACTCGACATAACCCTCAACATCGCCCTGATCGCGGAACACAGCGTAGTCCAGCACTAACGCAGTACAGGCGGCGATGGTGTCTTGTTGCCACGCAGCGCTCTGGCTTGGCTGCGCAGACCGGGCTAGTGCCGGCGGAGCAAGATTATTCGCGGCACAGCCGCTCGCCCCAAGGTGCAGCAGCGAGAGAGCGAGTAGTGGACACCAGCGCAAGCGTCTGTCAGTTATAGTCATGGTGCTATAAGTCCCGGCTTTGTTCAGAGATGTCGTCTGAGCATAATAGAACACCACCCACAGGGCATCCTGGAGCAAGCATGACCGATACCCAAGCGTTCAGTGGCCAGTGCCTGTGCGGCAATATTAGCTTCGAGGGACGCGTGGCGTCCGCAGACGCCATTGCCGTGCACTGTCATTGCAAGGATTGTCAGCGCGCAACGGGCAGCGGCTTCGCCACGGTAGTCGCCGTGCCAGAGGACAATCTCAGAGTCAACGGCACCCCAGCACAGTTCAGTGTGGCAGGTGCAAGCGGCGGTGAGGTGTCCCGCGAATTCTGCCGCGACTGCGGCTCGCCCATGTTCACCCGCGCCCAGCTCTCGCCGGGACTGCGATTCATCAAAGCAGGCGTATTGGACGATTCTAGCTGGGTTAACCCGGCAATGGCTTGCTGGAGCGACCGTCGTGAAGCCTGGTGCCTGATCGATACCAGTCTGCCAGCCGTCGCTCAAAACCCGGACCTCACCGGGTAGCTCTAGATTGTTACACCTTGGGCCGGGTCGAGCATTGCCTGTTGGTAAAGCTCGCACAGACGCTGGGTTAACGGTCCGACCGCACCACTCCCCGCACCCCTACCCACGGCGAAATCATCCAGCCGGGTAACCGCCACCGGACCACTCATGGTGCCTAAAATCATAAGCTCATCAGCGTCAGCAACCTCGGCCTGAGTGAGATCAGCCTCAGTCGCCGGAATGTTGTTGGCCGCGCACAACTCCAGAATAACCCGCCGTGTCACGCCATCGGGACAGGCGCGCACATGCGGCGTACGCAACTCCCCATTCTTGATGATCGCAGCGTGTGACGCGAAGGCTTCGGCCAGATAGCCATCGGAGTCATACATCAGCGCCGTGGTTGCCCCCAACGATTTCGCTTGATAGCACGCGCGCGCTGACGCGTTTTGATTGTTGTCGTGACTGCGTTGATCCACCATTTCCGGGCCCGGTCGCAACAAGCTCGAAGTAATGGCAGATACACCTCCAAGTGCATCGTACACCGCATCTCGATACTCGGGGGCAATAATAAGGCGGGGTCTGCTTGGCACACCAAAGTCATCGGTAACCGCGGCCAGATCCATACTGGCTGTAAACTGATTGCCCGCCGTTAGTAGCACCCGGACATGAACCCCGTCCGTCATGTGATTGCGCCTAAGCGTTGCACGTATGGCGGCAATGATACGTTCATCGGTAGGTATGTCAGGCCAATAGTTAAGCTCGGCCGAATGGCGAATCTTATCGAGATGATCCTGCAGACGAAACAGCCGACCGTTAACCAATCGCGGCGCACTCCAGACCTGTTTGCCGTGCAAAAACCCTGAGTCAAACAGGGGAATGGCGGGTTCATGGCGAGACACAAATTCACCATCTACCCAGTGCACTACCGACTGATTTCTTGGATCGACAACTTGCGTCAAAACAAACCCACCCTAGCAAAGACACTCTGCGCGCAGTGCAGCATAGGTGGGCATGCACGCATCAACAATCGGTTGCAGCGCGCGCGGCACGGCTAGCGTTTTTGGCGTGTAGCTACCTAGTCGACTGGTCGCATACACCTTGGCGTACCACATTGGCCCCCACGCACCGTCAGCAGCATGCGCACCCTTGGCCCACGTCAGCGGTGCTTGGGCATCAAACGGCAAGCCAATTTCCGCACAAAAAGCACCCAGAGTTTTTTCCGGGTTGCGCAATACGTCATTTGCGTCGATCACCGGAACCGGCTCAGAACTCGACGCTCGTGCACGCGCATAGATGCGTTGCAGTTGCGGAATACCTACCAACCGGGCAGCGGCCTCCACGCCTTCGGCATCACATACCTTCGCCAAATCACGAAACTCAGACATCGACACGATCACTTCGCGCGGATCGCGGATTAAAAAGCAATTGATAACCTCGGGGTGTGCCATAAAATCCAGCGACACTTCAGGCAACATGTGGATCGCCATGTGCTTCTGGTAGTACCAGCGCTTGCCATCAGGCACAGCACCAAGCACCAGTTCGGTTATCTCGCGCCAGTCGCTCGGGTGGTGCGCCAGCGTTTCCGCAAAACCCGGGTCGTCACGCTTGTCGAGCCGCTCAAGCCAATAGGCATAAAACGGCTCATCAAACACGGCACAACCCAGAGCCTCGAACACCCGCATCATCAAGGTACTGCGCGCGCGCGGCGGCGACCACATCACAATGCGGCGGGTGTTAGTCACTCAACCACTGAACCTGGCCTGGCTGCCACTGGCCATACTAGCCATAGATGGCTGGTACACCCACTTTCTCGTGGATCTGGTTTGCAGTTTGCTGATTGATGCTCAAGCCTTGCGCAAGCTTGTCGAGGTACTGCGCTTCGGCCTGGGAATCGAGATCAATGCCCAACAACGACATCACGTAAACCTGCTGTTCCATGCCCTGGGGCACGGAGCGAATAAAACCATCCAGATCAAGGGGCGCGGCCATTTCATTGCGGACGAAATCGATCTCGTCCTGGGTTACGTCACCCAGATGCTCGAGAATTTTCTTTTGTTCCGCTTCATCAATGTTGCCGTCAGACTTGGCCGCGTTGATCATGCCACGCAGCATGATTTCAGCCTGAGTGTTTTCCTCTGCTGAGGGCGCCGCAGTCGATTGTCCACCCAGTGCAGAGTTTAGCAAGCCGCCAAGACCACCCGCCTGGCTGTCACCCTGACCCCCACCAAGACTGTTCAGCAAACCACCAAGGCCACCCGCCTGGGAGCCTGAGTTACCACCAGACAGGGCGCCGCCGAGCATGCCGGCCAATCCACCGCCGCTTCTGCCACCGCCCATCAGTCCACCCAACAAGCCACCCAGACCACCGCCAGAGCCGCCAGATCGCCCCATCATCTTGCCAACGCCACGCGAAACCATCATGCCTACAGCGACTTTTGCCAATGTTCCTACAAGATTCATACTTGCCTGCCTTTAAAGTTATTAGAGAAAGTACTCAAGTGTCGGCGACAGTATACAGTGCCTCAGTCGTCGAGTTCGCCATTTCGATAGCGGCGGCCGAGCGCACGGCCAGTGCGCTCTTCTTGGGTCACTTCCTCCAAACCCGGATATTTAGGCCGCGTCATGTAGCGTGCAAACCAGTCCGCGATTAAGGCGTCATCATCGAGCAAGCCAAGTAACTGGTGCTTCGCCTGTTGCACGAAAACCGCAGCAATTTCTTCCCCCGCCATTGCCGGTGTGAGCTGTGGATCGGTGAAATGTGCAACCGTATCCAGTGCACCGAGTTCGCTGCCCAGGTCAGCCAGCATGTCGGCAAGTGAAGGCGACCGAAAACCCACGGAAAACGTCATACAGTTTCCCTGAGCCACCCCCCAATGCGAAAGCCTGGGTGGCAGGTAGAGCATGTCACCTGGACCCAGTAGCCATTCTTCAGTCGCTTGGAAGTCCGCCACTATTCTTAAATCACAGTCGGCAACCAGCCCGGTTGTCTCGTCGCACAACTCACCGACACGCCACAACCGCTCGCCCTCAATCTGCACCAAAAACACATCGTATTGGTCAAAGTGCGGGCCAACGCTACCTCCATCAGGGGCAAAACTCGCCATGATATCGTCCATGCGCCAGCGCGGCAGAAAGTCGAAACGCTCGAGCAGCTTCTGTACTTCGGGCACCCACAGGTCCACTGCCTGTACCAGCAACGACCAGTTTGACGGCGGCAACCTTGCGAAGTCTGCATCATTAAAGGGTCCGTGGCGCAACGACCAGGAACTGCTGGTAGGGCTCTGATCTGGTGTTTCCATCACCAGACGTGATTCGACATCGTCTTCTGTCGCAAGACCCGCCAATTCATCCGCCGATAACGGAGAGCTATAGTTCGGCAACGCACCTCGCACCAGCAGTGGTTCACGCTGCCAGTAACGACGAAGAAACTCTTCGGGTGCGGTGTCACCCAACACCGGCGGTACATGCTGGCCCTTACCCATGCGCTGCCATAGTCGTCGCAAATCGTTGCCGGTCAATTTTGCCCTGGGCAGAACCATCCAGCATCGATACCCCCCACATGGTGATAAAGGCGAGCAGTACTGAATAAATAGCTGGATACGCCTCATCTACAACAGGCGCTGCGAACCCGAGAACATTCACCCACACTCCCGGCCCCAACAAAATGAGTACAACAGACAAGACCAAGCCCACTGACCCCCCCCAGACTGCACCACGAGTTGTGAAGCCTGGCCAATACATGCTGAGCAGCAACAGCGGGAAGTTGGTGCTGGCCCCAATAGTCAGTGCCAGCGATACCAGGTAAGCAATGTTCTGGCCTTCAAAGAGCACACCGAGAACACTCACCAATCCACCTATCGCCAAGGTAGCAAGGCGAGACACTCGAAGCTGAGCAGCCTCTTCGATGTCACCTTCTTTTAGAACCTTCGCATACAAATCGTGGGTGAGCGCAGATACCGATGCAAGAGTTAAGCCAGCAACCACGGCAAGAATAGTCGCAAACGCAATGGCCGCCATAATGCCAAAAAAGACGTCACCACCCACCGCATGCGCCAAATGTACACTAACCATGTTAGTACCACCCGTGATTCCACCGCTTGCGTCAAGATAACCCGGATTGTCTTTGACAATGGCAATCGCCGCGATACCAATGACAAAAAACAGCAACATATTCACAAACGCGACCGCACCAAGCGCCACCCCCGCCGATTGGCGCGCCGCCTGCGCTGATGGCACAGTAAAGAAGCGCATCAGCAAGTGCGGTGACCCGGCAAGCCCGAAACAAAGGCTCAAGCCAAGCGATACTGCAGACAGAGTCGACAGATTTAATCCGCCTGGCGCCATTACATGCGCGCCGCCAGTGAACTTTTGATTAGCAGCCGCGTACAGACTTGCGAACTCAAAGTTAAAGGCAGCCAGTGATAAAATGGCGAGCACAGCAACCCCAATCAACAACATTACCGCTTTGGTAATTTGTACCCAGGTCGTCGCAATCATGCCGCCCACCGCGACATAGAGAACCATCAGAGCGGTAACGAGCAACACCGCCCATCGGTACTCAATACCAAACAGCACTTGAATGAGGGCTCCTGCCCCCACAACCTGCACCATTAGATACATAATGGAGAAAGCCAGAGTGGTGACGGCAACCAACACCCGTATAGGCCGCTCTTTTAGTCGCGCAGCCACAATATCTGTGAACGTATAACGACCTAAGTGCTGCAGCTTATCCGTCATCAGAAATATCATGATGGAAAAGGCCGCGAGCGGCGCTCCGAGATAGATAGCCGCATCAAAACCTGCGTTAAAGACAATCGCACTAATACCCAGCAAGGTGGCTGCGGACATGAAATCCCCGGCGATTGCGAGGCCATTTGCGAAACCTCCAACCTTGCCCCCGGCGATATAAAAGTCATCAGCCGTGTGTGTGCGCCGAGAAGCCATTACGGTGATAACCACTGTAATTAAAATAACCAGCAGAAAAAAACCGATGGCGATCACTCAGAGCGAGCTCGCAGATAAACGACCGCCAGAATCAGCGGCAGTACGTGCAACAGCAGAAACGCCAGCATACCGACCGATAAATCGCCAATCACTAGCGCATCAAGAACCTCTGGAAACAGCGGCACTCCCGCAACCAGCAATATAAAGAGCACGAATACACCAATCGCGTACATCCAGGGTTTGGACATTAAGGGCCTCCAAGACCAGAGATTTCGTTCTGCAATGATAACGCAAGCAGAACGGCAGTTGATCAGGAAATCCCAAAATAGTACGTTGGCTGGCACCCTATTTAACAAGTGGCGACAACGTTTTGACGCACTCTCAATACATTACTATGAAACAGAAACTGATATTCGGTAGTGAGAAACAGTTAGCGGAGTAGAAATCATTATTTTTTCATGCTGCGCGACCAGAAACTACATCGATGCATCAATAGCGCTCCGTGAAAAAAATAATCAGAAAAGACCGGCTGGGAAACATCAACTATTACTCGCGTTTTTCGCTATTCACCTTTGCAATGCACACTCTTTGCCTACTCGGAGTGATGACCCCAACGCCGGTCTCCGCCGAGGTACTATCATTCCTAAATACAGAAAACGGCAGAGCTGCTTTAGACATCAGTACTCGCGCCGTATTAAACGATGGTGACCGCGGGTCAATCGTGGCGGTAGGCCTGGACACCCACCGGGTGCTGTCGCGCCCAGATGGCGACATTGCAACCCTTACCCTCCAGCCCTATCTGGTTGTGGCTAACATCGCGCCGAGTCTGAGCAACCAAAGCCTGCAAGTAAGCGGCGAGGAAGTTTTAGTCGACTGGCGGGTCTCAAATCTAAACCTGAAACTCGCGCCACGGGGCCTCGCCAACCTTCGGCTTGGGCACTTCGAAGTTCCCTTTGGTCTGGAACAGGTGATACAAACCGCAGGGACGCTAAATGAGATGAATGCACGCTTCAACAGCGGCAGAAAAGCAGACTGGGGTGCGAGTATCAATGGGCTTGCACACAATCTGGAATACGAATTCTCCTGGTTAACAGGCCCGAAATCGTCAAAAGGTTTTTTCGCTGGACGCATCGGCCGCTCGCGCAACAATGATTGGTGGGTCGGTGTGTCGGGACTAGACGGCGACACTAACATTCCGAGCAGACCTAGTAACGATACGGTGGAGCGGTCGCGATGGGGTATCGACGGCGGAATCCAGCTTACATCCGGACTTCATCTTTTGGCCGATATCGCAGCGGGTCGAGACGATGGCGAGCGCGTGACCCATGCCTTGATCGAAGGCGGCTACCGAAATCGGAATGAGAAACATCTAGCCTACCTCCAGTTTCGCGTAGGACGAATAAAAACCAGCAACGACACACTGGATTCCAATTCGCTAACAATCGGTTATCGGTACGAACCAGGCGCAAGGCTGGTCACGAGCTTCGAGTATAGATACGTACTACAAGATATCTTGGAGCCCAGCCAATTCACGGCACAACTACGACTGAGGATTTGACATGACCAGGTT
>CAZSYU010000079.1:0-18882 GCA_964611345.1 uncultured Pseudomonadales bacterium | reverse complement strand
CGCCGGGGCAGTTCGGGCCGACCAGGCGGATGTCGGTGCCATCGAGAATGGCCTTTACGTCCAGCATATCGAGGGTCGGTATGCCTTCGGTGATACACACGATGAGTTCAATACCGTTGTCCGCGGCTTCAAGAATGGAGTCTTTGCAGAACGGCGCTGGCACGTAAATTACTGAGGCGGTCGCACCGGTTTGCTTTACAGCTTGCTCAACGGTATCGAAAACCGGCAGATCGAGATGTGTATCGCCACCTTTGCCTGGCGTTACCCCACCGACCATCTGAGTACCATAGGCAATAGCCTGCTCGCTGTGCAGGGTACCCTGCGAACCCGTAAAACCCTGGCAGATCACCTTGGTGTTCTTATCGATTAATACGCTCATGCGTTACCCCCTGCTGCCTTTACTGCCTGTTGGGCAGCATCTGTGAGGCTGGTGGCTGCGATCAGGTTCAGACCGCTCGCCGTCAGCATCTCTGCTCCCGCTTTCGAATTGTTGCCTTCGAAGCGCACCACTACAGGCACCTCGACACCCACGTCGCGTACCGCAGCAATAATGCCTTCCGCAATAATCGCGCAGCTAACAATGCCACCAAAAATATTGATAAGGACGGCCTGCACAGCATCGTCAGAGAGAATTATCTTAAACGCCTCGGTAACCGCCTCTTTGGTTGCGCCGCCACCAACGTCGAGGAAATTAGCAGGGTTGCCACCGTGGGTTTTAACCAGATCCATGGTGCCCATGGCAAGGCCAGCACCATTCACCATGCAACCAATGTTACCGTCGAGGGCCACATAGTTAAGATTAAAGGCGGCAGCCTGGGCCTCGCGCTCGTCCTCCTGAGTGGGGTCGTTCATGGCGGCAAGCTTTGGCTGGCGATACAGCGCGTTGCCATCAATGCCAATCTTGGCATCCAGGCAATGTATGTCTCCATCGGTGGTAATGACTAACGGGTTGATTTCCATTAACGAACAATCTTGCTCATGAAACAGCTTCGACAGGTTCATGAAGATCGCAGTGAACTGTTTGACCTGTGTTTTGTTCAAACCCAGTTGATACGCGAGCTCACGCCCCTGAAACGGTTGTGCGCCGACGGCAGGATTAATGACGGCGCGGAGAATTTTCTCGGGTGTCTCTTCTGCCACCTTTTCAATCTCTACCCCACCTTCTGTGGATGCCATAAACACCACGCGACGAGAGGCACGATCAATGACGGCGCCCAGGTAGAGTTCGTTCGCGATGTCGGTGCAGGTCTCGACATAAATTTTGCTCACCGGCTGACCGTTTTCGTCAGTCTGGTAGGTCACCATGTTCTTGCCGACCCACTGGTCAGCAAACGCACGAATCTCATCCGCGTTATCGACCAACTTCACACCGCCGGCTTTGCCGCGACCACCGGCATGAACCTGGGCCTTCACCACCCATTTGTCACCGCCAATTTTTTCCGCGGCCGCAACGGCCTCATCCGCCGTATCGCAGGCAATGCCATCCGATACGGGCAGCCCGTACTGCTTGAACAGCTGCTTGGACTGGTATTCGTGCAAGTTCACTTGGTTTCCCCTCGCTGGTTTAGATTGTTGATCGTCGAATTAGGTTGTTAGGTTGTTGCTGTGGTTATTATGTTAAATAAACACACTGCTCGCTGGATGGCATCCATCAAGACTTCTTCGCTTTCTTACGATTCATCATATGAATCGCGTTACCACCCACGCCAAGCGCGGCTTCACGCACCGATTCCGAGAGCGTTGGGTGGGCAAACATGGTCAATCCAATGTCCTCGGCGCTGGCGTCGAACTCCATGCCGATGACGGCCTGGGCAATCATTTCTGAGGCCTGCGGGCCAAGCACGTGCATGCCGATGATGCGATCCGTTTTGGCGTCGGCGATAACCTTCACCATACCAGTAGTATCGTTGGCCGCCAGCGCTCGCCCGCTAGCCGCAAAAGGGAACGAGCCTACGTTAAACTCTTCACCGTCGGCTTTCAGCTGCTCTTCGGTTTTACCTACCCAGGCGATCTCTGGATGCGTGTAAATCACGTTGGGAATGCAATCGTAGTTGACCATGGGCTTGTGACCCGCAATACGCTCGGCAACCATCACGCCTTCTTCGGAACCCTTGTGGGCAAGCATCGGTCCGCGCACAACGTCTCCCACGGCGTACACTTTGGGAGCATCCGTTGCACAGTGTTCGTTCACAAACAAAAACCCGCGCTCGTCGAGATTTACCCCGCAATCTGGAGCCAGCAAGCCTTCGGTAAAGGGTCGCCGACCTACAGCGACAATAAGTCGCTCCACTTTGAGTTTTTGTTCGCCATCTTTGTCATCAAAGGTAACGTCAACACCAGAGGCACTGGCCTTGGCGCCGGTTACCCGGGTACCCAGCCGAATGTCCAGGCCCTGCCCTTCCAGGACTTTCTTGGCGTCCCGCGCGATGCGCTTGTCGGCCATCGGCAAAAACTCATCCAGTGCTTCAAGTACAACCACCTTGGAACCCAGGCGTGCCCAGACACTGCCAAGTTCAAGGCCAATCACGCCGGCGCCGATGACACCCAAGGTCTTTGGCACAGAGTCAAAGTCGAGCGCACCAGTAGAATCAACGACCTTGTCACCCGATAGAGGCGCGGGTGGTATGTTCACAGGCACAGAACCCGGCGCAAGAATGACGTGCTCAGCGGCAAGCTCAGAGGTTTTACCGTCGTGATCGGTGAACTGAACCTTACGCCCTGCGAGCAACTTGCCGTGGCCTGACAGTTGCGCCACCCCATTGCCTTTGAACAAACCGGCAATACCACCGGTGAGGCCACTAACCACCTCATCCTTGCGCGCGATCATCTTTTTGACGTCAACGCTGAGCTTGCCGGTTTTGATGCCGATGTCGGCAAAGTGTTCGTTGGCTTCCACGTACTTGTGCGAAGCGTCTAGTAATGCCTTTGAGGGAATACACCCCCAGTTCAAGCAGGTGCCGCCAAGGGTTGGCTTACCGTTCTTGCCGATCTCCTTGTCGATACAGGCCGTGCTCAAACCAAGTTGGGCACAGCGGATGGCCGCAGCGTAACCAGCAGGTCCTGCTCCAATAACAATAACGTCGTACTTATCACTCATAATGTTGTCCTTTGTCCCTTTCTGGCTCGACCCCGTGCGTTGCGCGATCGTTCGCCTGCTTACCGTTGCTGCTTTGCTTTAAATCTCAAGCAGAATCAGCGCCGGATCTTCAATTAACTGCTTAATGGTTACCAAAAACTGCACGGCTTCACGCCCGTCGATCAGCCGGTGATCGTACGACAGCGCCAAGTACATCATTGGGCGCGCCACAATCTCACCATCAATAACGACTGCTCGCTGGGTAATGTTGTGCATGCCCAGTACACCGGTTTGCGGTGGATTCAAGATTGGCGTCGACATCATCGAACCAAAGATACCGCCGTTCGATATAGTGAAGGTTCCACCCGACATGTCGTCAAGAGTCAGCTTGCCATCTCGCGCCTTGCGTCCATAGGCGCCGATCTGGTCCTCGATTTGGGCCATGCCCAGCGCATCGCTGTCGCGAATAACCGGCACCACCAGGCCGCGTTCGGTCGATACGGCCACGCCAATATCGTAGTAGCCGTGGTACACCACATCGTTGCCATCGATAGAGGCATTTACCGACGGAAAACGCTTGAGCGCTTCGACACAGGCGCGCACGAAGAAGCTCATAAAACCAAGCTTGGTACCGTTGTGCCGTGCCTGAAAGCGCTCTTGATGTTGCTTGCGCATGGCAATAACCGCAGACATGTCCACCTCGTTAAAGGTCGTTAGCATGGCCGCATTTTGTTGCGCTTCTACCAGACGCTCGGCAATGCGCGCACGCAAGCGCGTCATGGTGACACGGCGTTCCACGCGCTCGCCGGGCGCGCTCACTGGCATATCCAGTTGATCATCCACCTGAACTGCAGTTGCTGCAGCCTTGGGAGCAGAACCCCTGGCCGCAACAGCAGCCTGCACGTCTGCCTTAATAATGCGACCGTCCCGACCGGAGCCTGTCAAGGTGTCGAGGTCGATGCCAGATTCATCGGCCAGCTTGCGCGCTGACGGCGACACGCCCATGGGTTCGTCGTTGCTCGCAGCCGACGCGCTATCTCCCGCAGTCGTTGGTTGCGCATCTGCGGCCGGTGCATCTCCCGCTTCAAACTGCGCAATCACCTCTTCACTTTGTACGGTCTCGCCTTCTGCCTTCAAAATGGTTGCAAGCGAACCGGCTTGTGGCGCCACAATTTCCAGCACCACTTTGTCTGTTTCTATATCTACCAGTAGCTCATCGCGATCCACCGCTTCGCCGGGCTGCTTATGCCACTGTGCAACGGTGCCTTCGCTGATCGACTCCGGGAATTTCGGAGCCTTGATCTCAATGCTCATGGTTTTGCGTTTCCTGTCTAATGTTAGTCTGGCATCTGCCCGGTCAAGGCGTCCTGCACAAGCCGTTGTTGTTGTTCTAGATGCACACTGGAGTAACCACCGGCCGGTGCAGCAAAGGCTTCGCGTCCCGCGTAAACCAGATACAGCTTTTCATCGTGATCGAGCACAACACGTCGCATGTGATGCTGACTGGCGTACCAGGCGCCCTGATTCATAGGCTCTTCCTGACACCACACCACATCTTGCAGATTTTTATAGGGCGCAATGATTCGTTCGAGTCCGTCGCTCGGGAACGGATAGAGTTGTTCTAACCGGACAATCGCTACGCCATCAATGTTCTGTTCCCGGCGCGCTTCCAGCAGGTCGTAGTAGACCTTGCCGCTGCACAACACCATGCGCCGCGCGTTCGCGGGATCGATATCGTCCACCTCACCGAGCACGTTGTGAAACCGTCCATCCGTGAGATCTTCTATCGTCGATACTGCAAGCTTGTGTCGCAGCAAACTCTTGGGCGTGAGTGCCACCAGCGGCTTGCGGGTGGTGCGCATCTGCTGGCGACGTAACATGTGATACACCTGCGCCGGCGTGGATGGCACACACACTTGCATGTTGTGTTCGGCACACAACTGCAAATAGCGCTCCAGCCGAGCCGATGAATGCTCTGGCCCAGCACCTTCATACCCGTGCGGCAACAACATGGTCAGGCCACACAGCCGCTCCCACTTAATTTCGCCACTCGAAATGAACTGATCAATCACCACCTGGGCACCATTGGCAAAGTCGCCGAACTGCGCTTCCCAGATAACCAGCGCATTAGGCGCCGTTGTCGCATAGCCATACTCAAATGCCAGCACGGCTTCTTCGCTGAGCAGCGAATCGTAAATGTCGAAGCGCACGTCATCGCGCAACTTGTTCAAACCAATATAGCGCCGGCCATCACGCTGATTGTGGAAGCAGGCATGCCGGTGGGAAAAGGTACCCACACCCACATCTTGACCCGTCATGCGAACACGATGCCCTTGATCGATCAGCGTGGCGTAGGCCATAACTTCGGCGTAGCCCCAGTTAATGGGCATAGCACCAGCGGCCATCTTCTGCCGGTCGTCGACAATGCGTTTCACTTGCCGATGCAACACAAACCCGTCTGGGGTTTCGGACAGCTTGGCCGACAGTTCGGTAAAACGTTTGCGATCAAACGTGGTGTCGATGTCGTTGAGCAGCTTGCCTTCAAGATACGGCCGCCAGTCAACAAACAGCTCTGTGTTGGGTTCGTGCACCAAAGACAGTGCCGCGGTACCGCCCTCATCGAGCACCTTACGGTAGCTGTCTACAAACGCCCGGTCTTCTGCTTCGCTGATCACCCCTTCCGCCAACAGGCGCTTGGCATAAAGCGTGCGAGTAGTTGGCAGCTTGCGAATCTTGTCGTACATCACCGGCTGGGTTTTCGCCGGCTCTTCCGCCTCGTTGTGCCCGCGACGGCGATAGCACACCAGATCAATAACCACGTCTTTCTTAAACTGCATACGGTAGTCGACGGCGAGCTGGGTAACAAACACGACCGCTTCGGGATCATCGCCGTTAACGTGGAAGATCGGCGCTTGCACCATTTTTGCGACTTCTGTGCAGTACTCTGTCGAGCGTGCATCAATACGCTTGTGGGTGGTAAAACCAATCTGGTTGTTCACAATGATGTGAATGGTGCCGCCCGTGTAAAAACCACGGGTTTGCGACATCTGGAAGGTTTCCATAACCACACCTTGACCCGCAAAGGCGGCATCGCCATGCAACAGTATGGGCACTACAACATCGCCGTCACCGTCGTGGCGCCGGTCTTGCCGCGCCCGCACCGAGCCTTCAACCACCGGGTTGGCTATTTCGAGGTGCGAGGGATTAAACGCAAGAGCAACGTGCATTTCGCCGCCGGGCGTTTCAACGTTGGATGAGAAACCTTGATGGTATTTCACGTCACCGCTGCCATCGAGGTCTTCAGGCAGTACGCCGTCGAACTCATCGAACAGCTCAGACGGGTCTTTACCCAGAATGTTCACCAAGACGTTCAGGCGACCACGGTGTGCCATACCAATAACGGTTTCGACCACACCATGCGAGCCGGTGCGCTGCAACGCTTCATGCAGCATCGGTATCAGGCTTTCTGCCCCTTCCAGCCCAAAGCGCTTGGTGCCCGGGTAACGATTGTGCAGGTACTTCTCTAAACCCTCAGCCGCAGTGAGGCGTTCCAGAATGTGTTTTTTCTCTTGGGCGGAATACTCAGGGTGCGCACGCACACTCTCAAGGCGCTGCTTCACCCAGAGCTGTTCGGTGGCATCAACAATGTGGGTGTACTCCGCCCCCACTGAGGAACAGTAGGTCGCCTCCAGTGCCTCGATAATTGCAGTCAGAGGCGCGGTTGGTTCATTGAAGAAGAACGCATCGGTTTGAAACGGCGTCGCCAGATCTGCCTGGTCGAGATTATGGAAGCTAAGATCCAGCACGGGCATCTCATCCCGCTCTTGAATACCCAACGGGTCGAGTTCTGCCCGTTTGTGGCCGCGCTGCCGATACGCGGTGACCAGCTCGCTGACAGCAATCTGTTTGCGTTCGTGCGCGCTTGAGACTGAGGTGGCGACTTTTTCCGGGCGTGCCTTTAGTCGATTACGACCCAGGCGCTCAAAATGATCCACCACGGTGCGGTGCGAAACATCGCCCTGGATCGCGCCCTCGACCAGGGGCAGCTTGTTGAAATACTCCCGCCATTCGGAGCTAACCCGGTTCGGATCCAGCAAAAACTCCTCGAAGAGTTCTTCGATATAGGCCACGTTGGTACCGGCCAGATGGGAACTGGCCTGCATACGATCGTGAAAATTTTGAGCCATGGGGCAATATCCGGGCGGCTAATGCATTAATCTCGCGCGATTTTAGCAAGCCCCAATGGCTAACGCCTTACTTTTTCTGGCTGCCCGGCTAGGTGCCCGCCTGCAGCAACATGGTGCGAATCTTGCCAATCGCCCGGGTTGGGTTCAAACCTTTGGGGCAGACGCTGACGCAATTCATGATCCCCCGGCAGCGGAACACGCTGAACGGGTCATCCAGGTTGGCCAGTCGCTCTTCCTTGGCCGTATCCCGGCTGTCTGCCAGAAAGCGGTACGCCTGCAACAGCCCGGCGGGACCGATGAACTTGTCCGGATTCCACCAGAACGAGGGGCATGAGGTTGAACAGCAGGCACAGAGAATGCACTCATACAGGCCGTCAAGCTCGGCACGATCTTCGGGGGTTTGCAGCCGTTCTTGCGCGGGCGGTGGCTTGTCGTTAATCAAAAACGGCGTCACTTTCTCGTATTGCGCGTAAAACTGCGACATGTCGACTACGAGGTCACGGATGACCGGCAGACCAGGCAGCGGGCGCAAGACCAGCTTGCCGTTTTTAACGACCTCGGACACTGGCGTGATGCAAGCCAGGCCGTTCTTGCCGTTCATGTTTACCCCATCCGAACCACACACGCCTTCGCGGCAGGATCGACGATAGGTCAAACCTTCATCCTGGGTTTTCAACAGCTCCAGTACGTCGAGCACCATCAGGTCTTTGCCATCGGGCAGATCAACCGTCATGTCGCGCATGGCGGGCGACTCGTCAACGTCCGGGTTGTAGCGATAAATACTGACTTGCATAACTGGCCGCTCCTACTAGTACTTGCGTTCCATGGGTTCAAACGTTGGCACCGTCTGGGGTTCAAAGTTAACCCCGCGCTTGGTTACAGCCTTGTTCTCGGGGTTGAAAATAGAGTGACACAACCAGTTGTCGTCATCGCGAACCTGGAAGTCGTCCCGGGCGTGCGCACCACGACTTTCCTTGCGCTCTTCTGCTGCAATTGCCGTTGCCTCGGCCACTTCCAGCAAGTTATCGAGCTCCAGTGCCTCAAGCCGTGCGGTATTAAACGGCTGGGTTTTGTCCGTAAGGTGAGCAGCGCCAATGCGCTCTCGCAGGTCAGCCAACTTTTTGATGCCGGTCTGCATGTGTTCCTCGGTGCGGAACACGCCAAAACTCAACTGCATGGTGCTCTGCAGTTCTTTGCGCAGATCAGCCACTGCCTCGCCACTGGAGGATTCGTTCCAGCGCGCAAGCCGTGCCATCGACGCTTCGATATCACTTTCGCTGGCGTCCCGATGCGATACACCCTGCTTCATCACGTTTTCAATGTGCAACCCGGTAGCCCGGCCAAACACCACCAGGTCGAGCAGTGAGTTACCACCAAGGCGATTGGCACCGTGAACCGATACGCAGGCCGCTTCGCCGGCGGCGTACATACCCTCAATTTCCACGTCGTTACCAGAAGCATCTACGCCAATAGCCTGGCCACTGACCCGGGTAGGCACACCACCCATCATGTAGTGGCAAGTGGGTACCACTGGAATGGGTTCTTTCACGGGATCGACGTGCGCAAAGGTACGCGACAATTCAAGAATACCCGGCAGCCGCGCGTTCAATACCTCTTCGCCCAGATGATCGAGCTTGAGCTTCACGTGGTCGCCCTCAGGGCCACAACCCCGACCTTCCATAATCTCCAGAATCATGGAACGAGCGACAACATCGCGGCCGGCAAGGTCTTTGGCGGTGGGCGCGTAGCGCTCCATAAACCGCTCGCCGTCCTTGTTAATCAGGTAACCGCCTTCGCCCCGACAGCCTTCAGTCACCAGCGTGCCCGCGCCCCAGATACCCGTGGGGTGAAACTGCCACATTTCCATGTCTTGCATGGGCATGCCAGCGCGCAGGCCCATGCCAATACCGTCGCCGGTATTCATTAACGCATTGGTGGTGCTGGCGTAAATCCGCCCGGCGCCACCCGTTGCGAATACCGTCGCTTTGGTTTTGATGTAAACCACTTCGCCGGTTTCCATTTGGATCGCGATAACGCCAACGACAACGCCGTCCTGGTTTTTCACGAGATCTACCGCAAACCATTCACTGAGGAACACAGTGTTGGCCTTAACGTTGGCCTGATACAGGGTGTGCAGCAACGCATGCCCGGTGCGGTCAGCCGCCGCACAGGTTCGTGCTGCCTGGCCGCCCTTGCCAAAATCTTTCGATTGGCCACCAAAGGGGCGCTGATAAATGCGGCCGCTTTCCGTCCGTGAGAACGGCAAGCCCATATGCTCAAGCTCAAAGATCGCCTGCGGACCCACCGAACACATGTACTCAATGGCCTCCTGGTCACCGATGTAGTCTGACCCCTTAACGGTGTCATACATGTGCCAGCGCCAGTCGTCGTTGGGGTCGTCACTGGCAATAGCGCAGGTAATGCCACCCTGGGCAGATACGGTGTGCGAACGCGTTGGAAACACCTTCGACAATACGGCGGTTTTCAACCCACTCTGAGCCAGCTGCAATGACGCGCGCATGCCGGCACCGCCACCGCCGACGATGACGGCGTCAAATTCCATTGTTCTGATTTGCGGCATGGCTTACAGGCTCCAGAAAATTTGCAAGGCCCAGACGGTGTAGAAGAACAGCATCAATATGCAGACCGTCTGGTAAATGAAACGCGCTGTTGTGGCGATGCCACCAAAGTAGTGCGGCCGAATGTAGTCAGTACCAATGGTCCACATACCTACCCAGGCGTGGGCAACGATCGAGAGGATGGCCATGGTGCTGAATGCCTGCATCAGGCTGCCACCAAAAAAGCCAACCAGAGCCTGATGGCTCAGCTCGTCAGCGGTTAGGAAGTAACCGATGACGCAGAGGGTATAGAGGGCAAGTATGACCGCGGTAACCCGCTGCACCACAAAGTCTGAGAGTCCGCTGCGGGAGAAACTTGTGACATTGGTAACCATGTTAGATCCAAATCCCTAGCAAGAGTGCGGTGACGAGAGACAAACCAACGACGATTTTGGAGGCAAGCGGTCCTGCTTCTTTGGTGTCCCCGATGTGGAAGTCGAGCAGCAGATGCTTGATGCCCGCATAAAAGTGGTAGCAAACCGCGCACAGGATCAGCCACATGAGAAATTTGGCGCCCCCTGACTCAGCCACTGCTGCGAATCCTTCGGGCGACGACGTGGCCTCATCAAACCAGTACAGCAGAAAACCAACGGCGCCGAACAGGATCACTCCGGTGATGCGGTGCACAATGGAAGCCGCTGCCGCGAATGGCAAACTGCGAACAATGTCCGGTAACGAAAGGTCGATGGGTCGTTGAGAATTCATGGCAGCCTTACCCCACTAAAGCGATTCCGAATTCTAGTGCAACCCCGCGGCCAGTAACAGAGACTTTACAACCGTCTGGAGACTCCCTGAAACCACCACTCCAGGCGCGCCAGAGCCCCACAAACTGGGGTATAGTTCGCGACTGGGACACAACTGCTTGCCAGACTTTTGCTGCAGACCGAAGCCCCTCGCGCCCGCCGGCGCGAAACACGGGGTCGACCTAGCTCAGAGCCATTGAAATGGCCAAAAACCAGGGCGTAAAGACAGGCATAACAAAGGCATAGAGTAAGCAGTTCAAATAAAAAACACCTATTCGAGGAAAGGGGGAACCGCTTTGACGGATACCAAGAAAACGGCGTCACTGACCGTGCCGGGCATTACCGAGCCAATAGAGTTACCAATCTACAGCGGCACTGTTGGGCCAGATGTTATCGACGTCAGCAAACTTGTCGGCCAGGGCATGTTCACCTATGACCCTGGCTTCGTCTCTACCGCGGCCTGTGATTCTGACCTCACTTTCATCGACGGCGACCATGGCGTGCTGTTGCATGGCGGCTACCCCATCGAACAGCTTGCGGAGCACTCCAATTATCTGGAGTTGTGTTACCTGCTGCTTAATGGTGAATTGCCCAACAAGGCGGAGGCAGAAGCCTTCAACTCCTCGATCACCCACCACACGATGGTGCACGAGCAATTGGCCCAGTTTTTCAACGGCTTTCGTCGTGACGCCCATCCGATGGCCATCATGTGCGGCGTGGTCGGGGCACTCTCGGCGTTCTACCACGACTCGCTCGACATCGATGAAGAACTGCATCGCTCTGTTACCGCCCATCGGCTCATCGCCAAAATGCCAACCCTTGCGGCCATGAGCTACAAGTACTCCCAGGGGCAGCCCTTTATGTACCCGCGCAACGACCTCGACTACGCGGCAAACTTCCTCTACATGATGTTTGGCACGCCGTGCGAGAGCTACGAGCCCAACCCCATCATCGCCAAGGCGATGGACCGCATCTTCCTGCTGCACGCCGACCACGAGCAAAACGCCTCAACCTCTACCGTGCGCCTCGCAGGCTCCACCGGCGCTAACCCGTTTGCCTGTATCGCGGCCGGCATCGCTGCGCTATGGGGTCCTTCCCACGGTGGCGCGAATGAAGCAGTGCTGAACATGCTCGCGGAGATTGGCGACGAGTCAAACATTGACGAATACGTGAAAAAGGCCAAAGACAAGGACGACCCCTTCCGCCTGATGGGCTTTGGGCATCGGGTGTATAAAAACTACGATCCGCGGGCGAAGGTAATGCAGCAAACCTGCCACGAAGTATTGGCCGAGCTCGGCGTCGAAAACAGCCCCACCCTGAAAATGGCGCAACGCCTGGAACAGATAGCGCTGGAAGACGAGTACTTTGTCGAGCGCAAGCTGTACCCCAACGTCGACTTTTATTCCGGCATCATTCTGAAAGCCATTGGCATCCCCGAAGAGCTGTTCACCGTGATCTTTGCCACCGGTCGCACGCCTGGCTGGATTGCCCAGTGGAACGAAATGATCTCGGGCAGCTACAAGATTGGCCGACCGCGACAGCTCTATCGCGGTCCTGCCAAGCGTGATTACAAACCCCTGGCTAACCGCTAGCAGCGACGCCGCGGTGACCCAAGAGGTGACCCGAGACCTGGCGGCGCTGGCAATGCCTGCCGCCACCAAATTAAAGACCGCCGGTCAAACCATTGCCGTTGCTGAATCTTCCACGGCAGGGTTGATCAGTGCGTGCCTGGTCGCCGTTGCGGGCGCATCCCGGTATTACCGGGGCGGCTCCGTAATCTACACACTCGAATCGCGCCGCGAGTTGCTGGGCATCCGCCGGGCCGACGTTGCCGGACTCGACCCCATGACTGAAGCCATGGTGGAACGCTTTGCCAGCAAGGCGCGCGAACAGCTTGACGCCACCTGGGGTATTGCCGAGTTGGGTATTGCAGGCCCTACCCCTGCGGGAAGCTATGGCGTTCCTGCCGGACGCTCTGTCATTGCCGTGTCTTGCGCCGTGTCTTGCGCCGCTGCCTGCGGTGGTAAAACCTTAACGACTAGCGTTGACACCGGGCACAACAATCGCGAAGAAAACATGTGGGCGTTTACAGCCGCCGCGTTCCAGTTGTTGGACCAGGCGCTGCGCTAAAGCCCATCAGTTAAATCGGGTCAACAGACTGGACGTATCCCACCGACCGCCGCCATTTTTTTGTACTTCGGCGTAAAACTGATCCACCAGTGCGGTTAACGGCATGGGCGCCCCTGCCTTGTTACCAGCCGCAAGCGCTATACCCAAATCCTTGCGCATCCAGTCGACGGCAAAGCCAAACTCAAACTCACCCGCGGCCATGGTCTTGTGGCGGTTTTCCATTTGCCAGGATTGCGCAGCACCTTTGCTGATAACCGAGACGATCGCCTCTATATCAAGCCCGACACAACGCCCCAGGTTGAGACCCTCTGCCAGCCCCTGCAGAACACCCGCAATGCACACCTGATTCACCATCTTGGTGAGTTGGCCTGCGCCCACATCACCCATTAACCGGTGTGCCCGCGCGAATACATCAAACAGTGGAGCGGCGCGCGCATAGTCGGTCTCACTACCCCCCACCATTACCGTAAGAATGCCCTGCTCTGCACCGGCTTGCCCGCCCGACACGGGTGCGTCCAGAAATCCACAGGTTTTGGCGCGTGCTGCCTCGCCGAGTTCCTGCGCGAGTTCGTTCGATGCGGTGGTGTGGTCGACTAACAGCGCGCCACTTGCAAGCCCGGCGAACACGCCGTCGTCGCCGTAGCTCACCGATCGCACGTCGTCGTCGTTACCGACACACATAAACACTACGTCACTGGCCGCAGCAACTTCGCGTGGTGTGGGAACGGCCTGTCCCCCGTGCTCGGTACTCCAGCGCGCGGCAACACTTGCGGTGCGGTTATAGACCGTGACGTTGCAGCCGGCGGTCGCCAGGTGCCCGGCCATGGGAAAGCCCATTACGCCGAGCCCAACAAAACCAACCCTGGTTGAAAGTGCTGCCGAGTTTGTCGAAGAGTTTGTGTCGTTTGTTTCGCTCATGCCGATTCCGTGCATCTATACAGAGAATCGGCAGCCTAACGCAGAAGCTAACTCCCGCCCAATACCGCGCTGTAGTCAAAGCCGGTCTCTTCCATCAATTTGCGCATGCTTTTCAACGCTTCAACCTGGATTTGCCGGACGCGTTCGCGGGTTACCCCTATTTCGCGGCCCACTTCTTCGAGGGTGGTTACGTCGTGCCCGCGAAGGCCAAAGCGTCGCACCACAACGTCGAGTGATTTATCGGGTAGTGAATCGAGCCACGTATCGAGATGGCTCTTCAACTGGCCGTTCTGCAGAGCTTCCCACGGGTCGCAGGCTTGCTCGTCTTCGAAGGTATCCCAGGCGGGACGGTCAGCGTCGATGACAGAAATCTCGGTGCAGGCGATTCGCTCTGACAGCTCCAGAAGCGAACGCACTTTTTCAACGGGCTTGCCCGTCAATTGCGCGACTTCTTCTGGCGATGGCTCGTGATCGAGTTTTTGTGCAAGCTCACGTTGGGCGCGCAGATACCCATTCAGTTCTTTGGCAATGTGAATCGGCAAGCGAATGGTTTTCGACTGGTTCATCAGGCCGCGTTCTACCGCCTGACGAATCCACCAGGTGGCGTAGGTTGAAAATCGAAAGCCCTTTTCGGGATCAAATTTTTCCACCGCCCGTATCAGCCCGAGGTTGCCTTCTTCGATGAGGTCTATCAGCGGCAAGCCGCGATTTAAGTAACGCCGTGCTATTTTCACCACCAGCCGCAGGTTGCATTCGATCATGCGCAATCTGGCTGCGGCATCCCCGGCCTGCACCTTGCGAGCGAGTGCCGCCTCGCCTTCAGCGTCCAGCAGTTCGGAGGCGCCAATTTCTGACAAATACATATCAGTGGCATCACCCAGCCCGCGGGTGGTTACAGGCATGCGCCGCTTAAGCGTTTTACCCGCGCGTTTTGGTGCTTTACCGACCGAACCTGGCGCTGCGTTTTCGCGATGCGGCTCCACATCAGGGGACCCAACATCTGGGGTTCCCGAGTTATGGGCTGCACCTTCGCGCTCTGCGGTTGCTTCTTGAAACATGGGTACGTTCTCCATTACGTATCTTGTTGTCATAATCAGCGTCTACACTGTGTTCAGGTCGCAGCAACGGCGTTGTCACGCCAGCCACACGCTGTAAACAGTTCTTCTATGCCGAACGGTTTTTGCAGCAGGCGCTCGGCGCCAACTGCCAGCACACGCGATTCCAGCGCGTCGCTGTAATGGCCGGTCATGGCCACAATTCTTATCTCGCGGGTCTCGTCGTCGGCCTTAATCCGGCGGCAGACCTCCACCCCATCAAGCCCGGGCATCATGATGTCGAGCAGCACCAGCGATGGACCATGGCGCGCTACCATCGACCCCGCGTCGTAGCCGTCATAGGCGGTGGCGATGTCGAGCTGGGGTTGTTCGGTGCGCAACAGCTCGCACAAAAACTTGTTGAACTGACGATCGTCATCCACTACCAGTACTCGGTTGGCGTGGCTATTAAGCAGCTCACCCCCAAGACGCATGCCGCGAGACCGGGCAAACTCTACAACCACATCGCGTTCAAATCGGCGATGGCCGCCCGCGGTGACCTGGGCAGCCAGTAACCCTTTTTGCGCCCATTGCCTTACGGTTACAGGTGCTACCTGCAGTGCCTGCGCCACCTGCGTGGGGGTTAAAAGGTCGCTGGTCCCGGGCTGGGCAGTAGCGTTTGAATCGGTCATGTAGTCTGTGGTGTCTGTGGCGACCTAATGTCGCGATGAAGAGAGTTAATCACATCGCTAATATCGTTTACAACGATTAATTCGATAATTTTTTGTCGCTTTTATCGGTTTTAAAGAGAATTCTCCGTCTAATGTCTGAAAACACGCTGGAATTACGCCAATTACCTGCCATAGACAAGCTATTGCGGGCCCCTGAACTGCAGGGGGTTATCACGCAGCTCGGTCTTGCACGCACAAAAAGCCGCCTGCGTGCGCTCCAGGATGATTGGCGCAGCGCGGGCACAGCGCCACAGTGGGCGAAACAGGCAGCCGACTACGCCGCCCATCTGCAAGTGGATGCTAATGCTGCAAACTACGAACCCGTCTTCAACATGACCGGCACACTCATCCACACCAACCTGGGTCGCGCACCGGTGGCCGATTCGGTGCTGGAGGCTATGGCAACTGCCGCCCGTGGCAACCTGTCGCTGGAGTTTGATCTCAACACCGGACGCCGCGGCAGCCGCGATCAACCCGTTACCCAGCGCTTGGCCGCGCTCACTGGTGCCGAAGCCGCAACCGTCGTCAACAATACCGCAGCCGCTGTAATGATCACGCTCAACACCTTCGCCATGGGCAAAGAAGTGCCGGTGTCGCGTGGAGAGTTGATTGAGATTGGTGGCAGTTTTCGGTTGCCCGAACTGATGGAGCGCGCGAACTGCACGCTAAAAGAAGTGGGCACGACTAATCGCACCCGAATCACTGACTACGCCAACAGTATTAGCGAGCGCACGGGTTTGCTCATGAAGGTGCACCCCAGTAATTTCTATATCGAGGGTTTTACCGAGACCGTCAGCAATCAGCAACTGTCTGAGCTTGCACGCGAACATGAACTGCCGTACTGCGTCGATCTTGGCAGCGGTGCGCTGGTGGATCTCACGCGCTACGGCTTGCCGCACGAACCCATGCCACAAACCTCTCTGCAGCAGGGCGCCGACCTGGTGATGTTCTCTGGTGATAAACTCATGGGCGGCACCCAGGCCGGTTTGATCGTGGGGAAAAAATCCCTAATCGACGCGATCAACAAAAACCCAATGAAACGCGCGCTGCGCTGCGACAAGCTTACCCTGGTGGCACTCGCAGAAACGCTGAAGCTGTACGAAGAGCCCGACACGCTGCAGACCACATTGCCGCTGTTGCGCAACATGACGAAGCCCATGGATGAGCTGCGCAGTAACGCACAGCCCATTGCTGATGTACTAGGCAAAACGCTGCCCGAACTCAACGTCAGCGTCATAGACAGCGACTGTCAGATTGGCAGTGGCGCCCTGCCCGACAAACGCATCCCCAGTGTTGCGATTCGCCTGCACCACGCTGAAGACAGTGTGCTGCGCGACACGCACAAGCGTCTGCGGGATTTACGCCCACCAGTCGTTGGTCGTCTGCAACAAGGCGAACTCCTGCTCGATGCCCGCAGCATCAACGACTGGCAGGCGCTACTCGAAACACTCAAGCCGCTGGAGCACAGATGATTGTCACGCTTGCTGGCCATGTGGATCATGGCAAGTCAGCCCTGGTGCACGCACTCACAGGCACCAAAACCGATCGTCTGGCTGAAGAAAAGCGTCGCGGCTTAACGCTGGATCTTGGCTTTGCCTACACCAACGCGGGTGCTAACCGATTGGGGTTTGTTGACGTGCCCGGCCACCACCGGTTTATTCACAACATGGTGGCAGGTGTGGCGAGCGAGCAATTTGCGCTGTTGGTCGTTGCCGCTGACGACGGCGTAATGCCACAAACCCGCGAGCACCTGGATATTCTGCGCACGCTGGCATTGAGCCGAGGCTGTATTGCACTCACCAAAATCGACCTGGTGGAACCCAAGCGCGTTAAAGAGGTAGAAGCCGAACTCGAGGCGCTGACGGACAACACGTTTTTAGAAGCCGCCCCGATATTTCCCTGCACAGCCCTCGACGCTGACACGCTCGACAAACTGCGCGCGCATCTGCACGCCGCCGCTGACCAACCCACAACGAGCAACAGCGAGCCTTTTCGGCTAGCTATAGACCGCAGCTTTACACTGTCGGGTGCGGGCTGTGTGGTAACGGGCACGGTACACGGTGGTGAGGTGAAGGTTGGCGACAATCTGGTGCTGGGCATCGACGCCAAACCCGTGCGGGTACGCAGCCTACGGGTGCAAAACGAAGAAGCTGACACAGCCAGCAATGGTGACCGCGCCGCCATCAACATTGCGGGGGTTGATCATCAAGAGGTTGAGCGCGGTGATTGGCTGGTTAGCGCAGCCGCCCACAACGTCAGCCGTAACGTGGTGATCGATTTGCAGCTACTGCACGACGCCTCGCTCAAGAACTGGGGGCGCGTCCATGTGCACGCAGCCACCTCCCATCGTATTGGGCGCATCGCCCTACTGGGCGAAGACAGCAGTTCGCCCCGACTCGCCGAACTGGTGTTGGACGAACCTATTCAAGCCAAGCACGGCGACCGCATCGTACTGCGCGACTACGCGCGCCAGGCAACTCTGGGCGGCGGCGCCGTGGTGTTTGCGGGGCCAGAGCCCGCGCGCCGTCGGCATCCAGAGCATCTCGCGAGAATGGCCTGTTATCGCACGAGTGATGCCAAGGTGGCACTCGCTGAACTGCTTGCCATTGGCCCAACCGAAATAGCGGGCTGGCGCAGAACCTACCTGCTGACAGATGAGGCAGCAGATAAAATCAGTAGCTCACTCAACGCCGTGGTGCTAACCACACAACCCGAGTTGTCAGCATTGAAAAACAGCTATGAGCAATGCCGCACGGATGTGCTTGCGGCAGTAACAGCCGCACCAACCACAAGCAACGACGAACTGAACGGTCCCACCCTCAAGGAGCTGACCACCACCCTTGGACAACCCATCTCACTGGTACGCGCTGCCGCCACCGAGCTGGTACAGAAACAGCAGCTACAGAATTTACGCGGCCGTTACCGGCTGCCCAATGTTGCGCACCAACTAAGCGATCAACTGCAGCAATTGCTCGACAAATGCAGCCCGCTGATCGACACAGACCATCCCGCAAGCGTAGGTGATCTGAGTAAACAGCTGGGGATACCGCTGGGCAGCCTGAACAAAGGACTCACTCAAATCGCCAAAGCGCGCGCACTGGTACGCATCGGCGACAAGCGGTTTGCGCTGCCAAAGCAGGTGCAGCACTGGGCCGATATTGCGCAGGCGCTCGCAGGCCAAGCCCCCTTTGGCGTGAAACAGTTCAGAGATCGCAGCGGGCTAGGCCGCAACATGAGCATCGATGTGCTCGAGTTCATGGATTCAAAAGGCTATACCCGCAGAACTGGCGACACCCGTTCTGTAGTGGGTGATCGAGCGACACTTCGCTAGCCGACTCCGGTAGACTGGGTGGTGGAAGAGTATCGTCCCCGGTGGGGCGCGCGGCCTTCAAAGCCGTTGAGGTGCGAATACGTGCCTGGTGGGTTCGACTCCTGCCTCTTCCGC
>CAZSYU010000078.1:8491-19578 GCA_964611345.1 uncultured Pseudomonadales bacterium | reverse complement strand
GTATAAGCAAGCTCTGCACACCGACCCAAACCACATAGCCGTTAACGGCAGTCTCGGCAAAGCCCGATAGATAGATAGGCAAAATTACGGTAGAGCGGGTGAAAAGCACTTCGCCGAAATGAATGCGCGATCCCGACAGCCAATCCATGCGTGCGGGACAGTGGTGTACGGCGTGAATATTCCACAGGTAGCGGTTCTCATGCATCATGCGGTGACCCCAGTACTGCACCAGATCAGCCGCAAACATCACCTCGATAAACTGCAGCCACACGGGCTGACTGCGAATGGCTGCCTGCACCCCGTCGTGGACGGCCCAGCCAAACAGATCTTCCGAGAAGTAGGTGGTAACCAGCAGTATCACGCTGATCATCAGATGATTGAAAATGAAGTAGACCAGGTCGAGGCGCCATTCGGCCCGTAGGGTGAGCTGCTCTTTGTTGAGCGGCCACATGCGTTCGATGAAAACGAACATCGCTGCATTGGACAGCAAGGCCAGCACCAACCAATCGAGCCCAAACGAGACCATGGGTTCATCAAAGTCGCCAACTTCTACGTTGGCACCGCCCAGCCATACTGCAAGCAGAGTGAGGCTGATGCTGGTAAAGCCGATTCTCTTTGCGCCCCAACGCAGCAGTGCCCATGCGGACAGCGAGCCGGCCAGAAGCATTGACACCTGCAGCACTCGCCGCATCGCGTCTACGTCGTAGACCGCGCGCAATTCGGGGGTAGTCAGATATTCCGGGAAGTGAAAACAGAGAACGGCGAGCACGTTCAGTGTGGCAAGGAAGATAGCGATGCCGCCGCTGATACGACCCTTGCGAATATCCAGTGGAATCTGTTCGAGCGAACTCATGACCAGCCTACTAAATCCGTTTAGTTAATCCGCTTGCTTAATCGGGGCGGCGCCGTAGCGAGCGAGCTCGCAACAGCCCTGAGACTATGCGGGTAACGAGCCTGTTTGTCTGCGCGCTGGTTCACCACCCGGCGTGGCTAGCAGGGCTTGCCGCCTAAAGAGGTTAGCTGCTTAGGTCGGCAAGTTCTGCACTGATGCGTGCAGTCAGGTCGGCGGCAGGCATCACGCGATTGCCGCGAAAGCCCTGACCTGCCCACATCGCGGCGTAATCCTGAGTGGTTTGCTGATCGTTGGTGTTGGCAGCAGCATTCGCGAGCGCTTTGCCGGTCTCGTAGGTGACGGGATAGTCCGGTGCCTCGGCACTGAAAGGATGCAGGGCAGCGGTGACCCGGTTTTCCAGACCTCGCGCGGGGCGACCGGAGAACACGGGTGTCATCAGGGTTTGCTGTTCGGGTTGTGCGAGGGCCGCGCAATAGGCATCGCTTGCGGAAGACTCGGGGCAGGTAACGTAGGCCGTGCCGATCTGCACCGCGACAGCGCCCAGAGTCAAGGCAGCATGGGCGCTTGCGCCGTTGTTGATGCCCCCTGCGGCGATGATGGGCAGGTCGATCGCTGCTGCGAGTCTGGGTACGAGTGCCAATGTAGAGAGCTGCTCGTCGTTGTGTGTGGTTAAGAATCTGCCGCGATGGCCGCCAGCTTCCCAGCCCTGCGCGATAACCGCATCTGCACCGTTGGCGGCGAGCCATTTGGCTTCGCGCACAGAGGTGGCGGATGACAATAAAAAACAACCCGCGGCTTTGAGTGCCTGCACCGGTCGTGCTGCTGGCAAGCCGAAGTGAAAGCTGACTACGCTGGCATTGTGAGAAAGCAGTGCGTCCAGCGTTCCAGGGTCGTCGTCAAAGGATGCGTAGGGTGAACTCATTGCAGTGGGCACGGGAGTGTTTAGTGCATCGAACAGCGGCGCAATACGCGCCAGCCAGTTTGCTTCCTTTGCCGGGTTCTGTTCGGGTTGCGCGTGGCAGAAGAAATTCAGATTCACTGGACGATTGGTGCGGGTGGCGAGTTTGTCGAGCATGCGCTCGATAAGCGCTGCCGAGCCAGCTCCGAGTCCGAGTGAACCGAGGGCACCTGAGCCTGCAACAGCGGCAGCGAGATCGGGATTGGACACTCCGGCCATGGGCGCCTGAATCAAGGGCTGCTCAAGCTGTAATTTGTCGAGCAGTTGTTGGGTTTTGTACGAATAACTCATGCTAAAAGTGCCACGTTGTAGCTTCTTAATGAATTGTGACAAAGCGGAATATATTAGTGGTTAAATATTCCTTTTTCACAGATGGCGTGTCTTGCTAGAGTGCGCTGACTCGGCGGTTGTCCGCGCCGGTTGCTATTTGTCTATTTATTTCCCAGTTGCATAAGTTCATAGGAATCAATTGATTATGTCAGGTTACCTACAAGAAGTTAAAGCCGCCGCCTCCACGCTGTCGAAGCGTAAAGACTGGTCTGCCATCAACCCTGAATACGCAGTTCGTATGCAGTTGCAAAACCGCTTCAAGACCGGCTTGGAGATTGCCCAGTTCACCGCGGACATCATGCGCAAAGATATGGCGGAGTACGACAAGGACTCCTCCAAGTACACCCAGTCACTCGGTTGCTGGCACGGCTTTACTGCCCAGCAAATGGCGATGGCCGTGAAGCGTCACCAGGGCACCATGAGCAAGTCGTATGTTTATCTGTCTGGCTGGATGGTCGCTGCGTTACGCTCACAGTTTGGTCCGTTGCCGGATCAGTCCATGCACGAGAAAACGACGGTTCCCAACCTGATCGAAGAAATTTATACCTTTTTAAAGCAGGCTGATGCTCGCGAGCTGCGGCACATTTTTGTTGAGCTGGACGAGGCGCGCGCTAACGGCGGTGATGAGGCCGCCATTATTAAACGCATCGATAACTACGAGACCCACGTGGTGCCCATTATTGCGGACATTGATGCGGGCTTTGGTAACGAAGAGGCTACCTATTTGCTGGCCAAAAAGATGATCGAGTCTGGTGCTTGCGCCATTCAGATCGAAAACCAGGTGTCTGACGCCAAGCAGTGTGGTCACCAGGCGGGCAAAGTCACCGTTCCCCACGAAGATTTTGTATCGAAGATTAACGCGGTTCGTTACGCCTTCCTTGAACTGGGCATCGACAACGGCATTATCGTCGCGCGCACCGACTCACTGGGTGCTGGCCTTACGCAGAAAATTCCGGTGTCGAACGCCGAGGGCGATTTAGGCAACCAATACTGCGACTTCCTCGAAACCACTGTTGTGAAAGATCTGAAAGACCTGACCGAAGGTGATATCACCATTCACCAAAACGGTGAAGTATGTAAGCCAACCCGGCTCGACAATGGTTTGTATGCATTTAAGGAAGACACAGGCTTTGATCGGGTTGTACTCGACTGTGTAACCAGTCTTGAGCACGGTGCAGATCTGTTGTGGATCGAAACTGAAAAACCCAACGTTGCACAGATTGCGGCAATGGTGAACGAGATTCGTAAACAGCGGCCGGATGCGAAGTTGGTTTACAACAACTCACCCTCTTTTAACTGGACCCTGGCGTTCCGTGAGCAGGTCTTTGGCGAGTGGAAAGCGGCGGGCAAAGACACTTCCGGTTACCCCGACCCTGAGACCACACCCAAAGGTTTGATGGATGAGAAGTTTGATAACAGCGAGCTGGCGGCAGAAGCCGACGCACTCGTGCAGCGCTTCCAGGCAGACGCCGCCCGCGAAGCGGGCATCTTCCATCACCTGATCACGCTGCCCACATACCACGAGACAGCACTCGGTACCGATATTCTGTCTGAAGGCTACTTCGGTGACCTTGGCATGCTCGCGTACGTGCGGGACATCCAGCGTCAGGAAATTCGCCGTGATCAGGCGTCGGTGAAGCACCAGGATCTGGCGGGTTCCAACATCGGCGACGATCACAAGGAGTACTTCCTGGGTGAGAAGGCGCTGTTGGCTGGTGGTGCGGCTAATACGATGAACCAGTTCTAGGACGTATCTTCGTCCGGTCTAGGGACGTGTCTTCCTGAGGTGATCTAACCCGGCGCTGGCAACAGTGCCGGGTTTTTTGTGGGCGGTAATAAACCGGGTGTGGAAGGTGTAGTGTTTACGCCTGGTTAACCGCGATCCAAGGACAACAAATGCCCGCATCACTCGGCGAATCTCGGCCCTTTGGCCTCGGCTACTGGCCACTGGCGGATGACGCACCCAAGGTTAAGGTGAATCGCGAACCCGTTCGGCTGGTGTCCCCCGACGGGGCGCTGGTGCGCGGTGTGCTCTGGACTCCGCCGTCTGGACAGAGCTGGAAAACTGCGGTTGTGCTGTCACATCCGCGCGGCGACTTCTGTGTACATTACGCGTGCCCGCTGCTCGCTGCTGCTGGGTTTGCCGTGCTGGGTTTCTCTACTCGGTATTTGAACAATGACATCGATTGTCTGCACGAAAACTGTGTCACAGACGTGGTGACGGCGGTTGCCGAGATGCGTAGACGCGGGGCTGAGAATGTGGTGTTGCTGGGTAACTCCGGTGGCGGCTCGTTGATGGCGATGGCGCAAAAGGAGACGAACTGCGGGGATGCCTGGGTGGGTCTCGCAGCGCACCCCGGCGAA
This sequence comes from uncultured Pseudomonadales bacterium, assembly GCA_964611345.1. Taxonomy (GTDB): domain Bacteria; phylum Pseudomonadota; class Gammaproteobacteria; order Pseudomonadales; family Azotimanducaceae; genus JALZVT01. The sequence goes on along the minus strand of CAZSYU010000078.1, from coordinate 15,073 downwards.
GGCGTCTTTATGTGTCAGGTGATCGACCCGGCGGTGACTGATGAGAACGATCCCGCGTCCGTGAACCCAGAGCTTGATATGTACAACCCCGACAACGGCTGGCGACCCTGGCCCGAGGCGAGCAGCTACGACAAAGACTGGCTGGTGGGTTATCGCGCAGCACAGCTTGAGCGCATCGCGCGGCTCGACGCCATCGCCAACGACTCAATTAGCGACGCCCGAGCGGCGCGTTTACTTGCAAGCACCCAGAACAAAGCAGCTGACCCCAAAGCCTGGCGCTACTGGCGGCAACGCGCCGTGCACGCAAAATACATGGTTATTTATCGTACGCTGGCCGACCCGGCCTACCTCGATTTGTCGATTGACCCCGACGAACGGTCAATGGGGTCGCTGTTTGCTTTTCCTGATCCGTTTGAGGCCAATTACGGACGCGGAGGCCTGTCGCGCACCATGACTGCACGTGGTTGGTTGTCGACCTGGTCGGGCTTGTCTTCGCACGCCAAGGTGGCGGACACGCTACCTGCCGTGACGGTGCCTACGCTGGTGATACATGCTACTGCAGATACCGAGATTCGAGTGCATCAGGCCAAGGCCATACGCGATGCGTCGGGCAGCGATGACGTGAGCTACCATGAACTGAAAGGTGCGCCGCATTACTTTGAGGGCCATCGGGTCGAGGCGATGGAGCTGGTTGCCGAGTGGATTAAAGCCCGGTTTTAACGCGCACAGTCAGCTAGTGCGGTTAAGTTCGGTTGTTGTTCGCTCCAAAGCGAAGTCATGCTTCGTATCGCTGATTTGTTGCAGCTCGATAACGTTGCCGTCGGGGTCGCGGCCATAGGTGGCGCGGATCGCGCCGCCCGGAAAATCCGGTGGCGGGCAGTTGAAGACCACACCGGCAGCCTGTAAGCGCCGGTACTCGGCATCTATGTCCTGCACATCCAGGCAGAAGTGGGTGTAGCCGTGATCGTTCACGCCGTAGTTGGGGTCTTTGGGGCTGCCGGCGGGTGTGACGTATTCGAAAAACTCCAGATAGGCGTTACCCAGTCGCAGCATGGCTTGCTTGGCGTGCGATTTCTGCAACCCAACGATCGTATCGATCACCTCACTGCCGGCCTCCCAGCCGCCTTCGTAGACCACCTCGGCACCGATGACGTCGGTGTAGAAGCCAACGATGCGTTCAAGATCGGGGGTAGAAATAGCAACGTGATGAATGCCGCGGATCATAGGTCTGTGCTCCTGATACTCAGTGGTACTATTCGATGATCACGAAGGGGAGTCAAATATGAGTATCACGCTGTATGGCATATCGGGGTCGCGCGCGATCCGGTCTATCTGGGCGGCCGAAGAAGTGGGTATCGAGTATGAGCACGTGCCCATACACTTTGCCAAGGATGCCAAGACCGAGGAGTATCTTGCGATCAACCCCAACGGGCGCATCCCGGCTCTGTTGGATGCACGAGCTGATGGCGACATGCTGTTGTGCGAGTCCATGGCCATCAATCTGTATCTGGCCAAGAACTATGGTGGCGATCTGTATCCACAAACGCCCGTGCTTGAGGCGCAAGCCTGGCAATGGAGTGTGTGGGGAATTTCTGAAATAGAACCGCTGCAAATGCAGATCGTAGTGCAGAAGTTCTTCACTCCAGAAGACAAACAGGATGCGGGTGTTAGTGCAAGAGCGCAGAAAGGTCTGGCGCGACCCTTGGCGGTACTCAACGATGCGCTCGCGACAACGCCTTACCTGTTGGGCGATGAATTCAGCATCGCCGATTTAAATCTGGCTGGGGTGATGCTGCTGCTTGAGATGGTGAGCTTCGATACGGGGGACTGGCCACACGTCCATGACTGGTTGCGGCGCTGCTACGGCCGCGAATCCCTTACGGCCGCGCGTGCGCGCGACTAGCTGTAGGCAACCTGGGCGCCGTGATCCTGCAGAATAAAGCGGGCGCCTTGCTCGGCAATCATCACTGTTGGGGCATTGGTGTTGCCTGAGGTGATGGTAGGCATGATCGAGGCGTCGACCACTCGCAAGTTGCGAATGCCTCGAACCCTTAGCTGATCGTCAACGACAGCGTGTTCATCTCTGCCCATCTTGCAGGTGCCCACCGGGTGGAAGATGGTGGTGCCGAGATTACGTGCGGCGTCGAGTAATTGTTCATCAGTGGTGAGCTTAGGGCCCGGTTTCCATTCTTCAGGGCTAAATTTCCTGAGTGCCTCCGCCGCCATGATGCGACGGGTGAACTTGAGGCCGTTAACCGCGATTTGTTGGTCTTCCTCGGTGCTTAGATAATTCAGCTTAATCGCCGGAGCGGCCATTGAATCGTTGCTGGTGATGCGCACGCTGCCACGACTGGACGGGCGCAAATTGCATACCGAAGGCGTGATCGCGTTGAAGGTGTGCAGCGGGTCGCCAAATTTGTCGAGTGATAGCGGTTGTACGTGCCACTCGATGTTGGCGGAGGGTTGGCTGTCATCACTTTTGGCAAAGGCTCCGAGCTGCGACGGCGGCATGGTGAGCGGGCCGGTCTTTTTGGTGAAGTACTCAAGGCCCATCGCCACCTTACCGAACAGTGAGTTGAAGCGTTGATTGAGCGTGACCGTGTTACTCACCTTGTAGACACTGCGAACCTGCAGATGATCCTGCAAATTGTTACCCACGCCCTCGAGGGTATGGCGGGGGGTAATGCCATGTGCGGCGAGGAGCGCGCCCGGACCGATGCCCGAGAGTTGCAGCAGCTGTGGGCTGCCGATTGAACCCGCTGCCAGGATGGTCTCTTTGTTGGCGTGGAAAGAGACTCGGTTGGCGCGTTCATCGACCAAAGTAACACCTGTGGCTTTGGGTTGATCACGGCTCTCATCAAAGTCTATGCGCTGCACGTGAGCATTGGTTAGCACCCTGAGATTGGGGCGGTTCTGGACATCACGCAGAAAGGCCCGGGTCGCGCTCCAGCGCTCACCGCTCTTCTGGTTCATCTGAAAATAGGCGTTGCCAAAGTTGTCGCCGCGATTAAATTCGTCGATTTTGGGAATACCCGTTTGTGCCGCTGCGTCCCGCCAGGCGTCCAGAATTTCCCAGTTAACCCGGCGCTCTTCCACCCGCAACTCGCCACCGCTGCCGTGAAACTCATCCGCACCGTGCTGATAGTCTTCAGAGGCCTTAAAGACCGGCAGCACGTCATCCCAAGACCAGCCGCGATTGCCGAGCTGCGCCCAGTGATCGTAGTCGCTGCGCTGGCCGCGCATGTAAATCATGGCGTTGATGGATGAGCAGCCACCGAGCACCTTGCCACGCGCGTAGCCAATTTGGCGGTTATTGAGGCCCGGATCGGGCTCCGTCATAAAGCACCAATCGGTGCGCGGGTTGCCAATGGTGTAGAGGTAACCCACCGGAATGTTGATCCAGAAATAGTTGTCTTTGCCGCCGGCCTCTACCAGCAATACCTTGTTGGCTGGGTCCTGGGAGAGCCGGTTTGCCAGCACACAGCCAGCGGTGCCGGCCCCGACGATGATGTAGTCATACCTGGTCATGCGGACTTCTGGGTTGAGTGTGCCCGGTAGTGTAACCTGCGCGAGGCTAACGCAGGACGAGGGAGAGTGCCTAAATGAGTCTCACACAGTGGTCCTGGCTGTTTCTGGTGTTGTACATCGGACTCATGCTGGGGCTTGGCTTGATTGCGCAACGGCGCATCAAACATGCCGATGATTTTGCGACGGCGCGTAATTCCTACGGGCCGATCTTTCTCGCCTTTGCGTTTGCGGCCTCGACAGCCAGCGGTGCCACCTTTCTCGGCAGTCCGGCCATGTCCTATGAGTGGGGTCTGGCGGCCAACTGGACAAACTTTCTGTATCCGACGGGGTTGTATTTCGGGGTGCTGATTTGTATGCGTCTCGTCGCCACGTCGGGGCATCTCTACGGCAACCGGTCTATTCCTGAATATCTGGGTGACCGCTACAAGAGCGATGGCATTCGCGTGCTCGTGGCGCTCATGTCATTGATTCTGTTTTTCTATCTGGCCGGACAGCTTGTTTCCGGGCTGGTGATGTTTGAAATCATGCTGGGGTTGTCGCCCGGGTGGGCGCTAATTATTACCACGCTGGTGCTGCTATTCTATGTGGTGCTGGGGGGTGCACACGCCGACATTCTGACCGATGGCATTCAGGGTTTTATGATGTTGCTGCTCGCCGTGGTGGTCATTGTGCTCGCTGTCTTGGGTTATGGCGTTGAAGGTGGATTCAGCGGCATGCTGCAAAACCTCGAGGCGCAGGATGCCGCACTCGTCACACCGCTAAACGAGAAGACGCCGCTGTTTCATTCCTGGTGGGCGATTGCAGCCATTGTATTTGCGCACGTACCACTAGGCTTGTTGCCGCATCTGGGCAACAAACTCTGGGCGCTAAAATCACCCGATGGGCAAATGCAGTTTGTGAAGCTGGCGTTTTTGTTTGGGCTGACCCTGGCCATGCTGGGCCTCGGTGGTTTGCTCGCTCGAGCCATTCTTGGGGATGCGCTGTATGCCGAAGGTTCCAATCCCAACGAATCGTTACCGCTGTTGTTTATCGAACTCTTTCCAACCTGGTTGGCTGCGTTGGTTGGGGTCGGAGTGCTGGCAGCAGTGATGAGTACCGCAGATGGTCTGGTGGTGTCGTCGTCTCAGGTCATTGCCAACGATCTGTATCGACGCACGCTGGCACCAAAGTTTGCCGCCAACCTGGCTGCTGAGGCCCTCGATAAACGGGTGTTGCTGATTAGTCGCGTTGCCACCGTTGGCGTGCTGCTTATCTGTATGGGTATGGCCTGGTTATTAATTGAGAAAAACGTGTCGTTGATTGTGTGGATTGGCAACGGCGGCATGATGGCCGCGTTTGCAGGCCCTTTGGTGGTTGGCGCGTTGTGGCGTGGCGTCACCGCGAAGGGCGCCTATGCGGGGTTGCTCTCGGGGTTTGTTGCGTTTCTCATCTTGCACACCAACCTGCTTGAGGCGCATTGGTTTGGTAGTTCGGGCACGCTGCATAATGTTGTCGCGTGGCTCGAACAAGAAGGTCCAAATCCTTATTCCTGCGCTGCGATGGGTGAGTTTGTTTCTATTGCAGTCACAGTAGTGGTGTCAAAACTGACCCAGGAACTGCCCGACGAGCATCTTGATGCGCTGTTTGTTCGCAGCTGAACGTCAAAGAGCGTCAGAGAGAACGAGTTGCGCTAGCGCGTGCGGCGTTTGGGTAGCTCCACGAAGTTACCCGGACGTCGCTCCATATTAGCCATCATCGCCTCCTGCATTTCCTTGCCTTGCAACATGGAGGTGTTCCAGACGCCGATGTAGTCGAGCCCGTCCGCCGTTGAGTGATCGCGAGCGTAGGTAATCATGCGTTTGCTGCCGTGCACGGCAAGTGGGGCTTTGCTGGCGATCTCTGTCGCGATTGCCATGACTTCTTTAAGCATCTGCTCTTGGTCGGCAAATACACGATTGACGAGGCCAGCCTGCTGCGCTTCGCCAGCCGGCATGCGGCGCCCGGTGTAGGCGAGTTCGCGCACGATACCTTCTGGTATCAGCTTAACCAACCGCGGAAAAGTACCCACGTCAGCAGTCATGCCGATGTTGATTTCCTGCACGCAGATAAAAGCATCATCGGTTGCGTAGCGCATGTCACAAGCGGTGACCAGGTCGACGCCACCGCCAAGGCAGCCGCCCTGGATAGCGGCGATCACCGGAATACGGCAGTCTTCGATCGCGTTGAAGCTCTCTTGAAAGTAGCTCACGTTGTCCATAAAGGTTGCGCCGTGGCGCAGGCGTTCGGTCTCTGCGCGACCGGCGTCGTCCCCAAGCGTCGGGTTCTGGGCAAAGGCCGACAGATCCATACCTGAGCTGAAGTGGGGGCCAGTAGACGAGATGACAATCACCCGAGCTTTCGAGTTGTCATCAATGTCGCGAATAATCGCCGGCAACTCGGCCCAGAATTCGGGCACCATGCTGTTGCGCTTCTCAGGACGATTCAGAACGATATGCGCGACTTTGTCTTTAATGGATACGTCAAAACAGGTATGGGTCATGGCCGGCTCCTAGGACGCAGTGTTGTCGTGTATTTCAAATATGCCTTCCACTTCAACGGCAACTCCAAGTGGTAAGGATGAGGAACCCACGGCAGCGCGAGCGTGCTTACCTGCATCACCAAACACCTCCGCTAAGAGGTCAGAGGCGCCATTAATCACCTGTGGGTGTTGATTGAAATCAGCGGTGCAGTTCACGAACCCGGTTAGTTTCACCACTCGTGCGACGCGATTCAGATCGCCGTCGCAGGCGACGCTGACATGCGCCAGCAAATTCAGCGCGCACAGGCGGGCGGCCTTCTGGGCATCTTCAACCGACATGTTTTCGCCGAGCTTGCCACGTACCAGGCCATCGGCGTCCATGGAGACCTGCCCGGAAACAAACACCAGATTGCCAGTTTGCACAAAGGGTACGTAATTGGCCGCGGGGGCGGGCGCATCCGGCAGGGTAATGCCTAGATCAGCAAGCGTTTTGTTGACGTCTGTCATGCGTTAACGAGTCCTCAATTTAGTCCGTTCATTGTACAGAGAATCGCAAA
>CAZSYU010000078.1:6619-8391 GCA_964611345.1 uncultured Pseudomonadales bacterium | reverse complement strand
GTACAGAGAATCGCAAATTTTCAAGGCCTTACACAACGGGGTGTCTCATGATAAAAGGCGGGTTTGCGCTCGTATGGCGGCCTTCTTATCGTAACAGCGCAACTAGATCGCCTGAATCTCAGCCACGATGTCTGTCAGTTGTTCCCGATCTGTGTCGGTCTCGACCGGTATGCTTAGTTCAATGCGATCGATGAGTCCGCCGTAGCGAGTTTTTACCGCAGCTGCGAGTTGCTCGTAGCTGGCAACCAACACCCATTTCTCAAGCACCGTATCCGGTATGCGGGGGGCGAGTTCTTGCCAGCGCCCAGTCTTGGACAGCTGCGCCAGTTCATTCGCCAGGTCTTCCAGGCCATAGCGATCGAACGCGCCCCGGTACGCCGGCGTGCTGACGTAAAATGCCAGCCTCTGGCGGGCGATCTCTCGGCGCTGTGCGAGTGTCTGTGCATCTCTTGCCGTTGCGATAAGGGGCTTTAGGCAGACCTCGAAACCAGTAGCCGCCGGCTGGGGCTGGTGCGTTGGACTTGTCGGCCGCCGCGCCGCGCCTTTGCGCAGCGCCGGATCAACAACATCGCGAATGTAGTCCGCCGAACAGACGGGATGCAGTCGTACACCATCGGCAACCTCGGCTGCCACCGCGCACATCAGTGGGTTAACCGCGGCGATCTGAATGGGAATGGGCCAATCGATCGGGGCGGGCGTAAACAACGGCACCGACAGATTGAGATTGTAGGTAGCGCTTTCGTAGTTCACCGGCGTTTCAGTTTGCCAAGCGCGCCACAGCGCCTTTACCGCCCCCACGTAATCGCGCATCCAGGGCCCCGGGGCACGCCACTCCAGGCCGTATCGGCGCCGGATATGTCCGCGCACTTGCGATCCCAGGCCGAGCTCAAAGCGCCCTGCAGAGACTTTTTGGGTTGTCCAGGCCGACATGGCAGTAACAAAGGGGCTGCGGGCAAAGGCAATGGCAACCGACGTGCCCACATGCATGCGCCCACTATTAGCCGCCGCGAGAGCCAGCACCTGGAAGGGGTCGTCCTTGGTTTCTTCCATCAACAGCGCGTCATAACCGATGGCATCGATGAGCTGTGCCTGGGCGGCCACGGTGCTCAGATCGAGGGGTGTATCCGGCTGGGCGAGGCCAGGGTCGAGTTTACCGAGGGGTAACAGCGTCTCAACTTTCATGCACTTGGGCGTCTCTCATCGCTTGCTCATATACTCTCTTAATTCGGGACGTTTGGGGAGCCGCGTGGGAATGAAACAGCGCATCAAGCAAGCCGTCGCCAATGTCGACCAGGGCATTCGTAAGCCACGCTCTATTGGCTTGATGGTGCGCAAGAGTCTGGTTGGATTGTGGCAGGCGCGGGGTGGCGGATTGTACGGGCTTGGGTATGTGATTACCTTTGTCGCCAATGAGGTGCCCAGAGTCATTTCGAGTTTCAGCGAAATTATCGAGAGTGCAGAATCGGTGCTCGGAGCTGTGTTGGAATGGTTACTACGTTTTGGGGCAGATACCTTCGAAAGCATGCTGTACGCCTTCATCTGGCCCGTGTTTGTTTTGCAGTCGCTGGGTGGCTGGGGTATTGCTTTGCTGGTGGGTGCGTTTATCGTGTTTGAAAAGCTGCTGCGGCCTTTGGTTGAGGCGGCTGTTCCGGAGTTGCGAGCAGCCAAGCCGGAAGAATCCGCAGCGCCAGAGGAGTCCAAAGGATAGACGCATTTTACAGAAGCCGCGTGTTGGGCGTTCTATCCTCTGGAGTATGGGCCTCTGGAGTATG
>CAZSYU010000078.1:0-6519 GCA_964611345.1 uncultured Pseudomonadales bacterium | reverse complement strand
CCTCTGGAGTATGGGCCTCTGGAGTATGAGCCTCTGGAGTATGGGCCTCTGGACTTTTAGAGGTTAGCCAAACACGCCGTCGTAAACCTCTTCGTTAAACCCGACCAGTAAGGTTTTACCCACCTTCAGCGTAGGGGCGCGCATGTTACCAGTAGGGCCAAGCATCGCGGCCACGGCGTCGTCACCCTTGGCCTGCGCACCTTTGAACTCGGTGACCTTTTTGCCTTTCGCGACGATTAGCTTGCTGGCAGCACCTAGGAGCTTTGCGGCGTCGGCCGCCTGCAATTTCTTGCTGGCCGGAATCTGTTCTTTGATGTTGATTGAACTTGCCTCCAAAAACTTGGTGGCTCGGGTGCAGCTGGTTCAGCCGCCGCGGTAGTAATACCAGTCTACTTTCTTGGCCAAGGTGGGTTGCCTCCAGGTTGGTCATCAGTGTGGAGGCTGGATTGTTGCACAGGCGCAGATACGATCAAGCGAAGTCAGTGCCAGCAAATCGGACTATGCCAGCTGGGTCTGGCACGATACCGCTGTAGAAATAAATGATATCTAAAAGATATCAATATGACTAAGGATCAGGTATCTTGGTAAGCAAGCTATCTGGAGCATCGGTCATGTCCCAACAACAAGAGATCCAACATCGCGAAATTTCTGCCAACCCCCCATCTGGCTACATTCCGGCGGCCATCACCCTGGCTCTGGGTCTATTTGGCGTGTGGAACTTCATAAATTTCTCGCCGTTGATCGGCATTGGCGTGTTGTTGTTAACGTTGTTTATCGGTGTAGGTCTGTTCCTGGTGCAACCGAATGAGGCGAAGGTGCTGCAGCTGTTCGGCAGCTACGTGGGCACCGCCAAAGAGCCGGGCTTACGCTGGGCAAATCCGCTGTACTCCAAGCGCGCCGTATCGTTGCGCGTGCGCAATTTCGAGAGTGGCAGGCTCAAGGTGAATGACTCCGCTGGCAACCCGATCGAGATAGCAACCATTGTGGTCTGGCGGGTAGTAGACAGTGCAGAAGCGGTGTTTGAGGTGGATGACTATGAAGAGTTTGTCACCATTCAAAGCGAATCCGCGTTGCGTAATCTGGCAACCTCATATCCCTACGAGCAGGCAGAACCGGGCGGTAAATCGTTGCGCGGCGATCCGGTGAATATTGCCGAGGCGCTCAAGGATGAGATTCAGGCGCGGCTCGAAACCGCTGGCGTTGAAGTTATTGAAGCGCGCATCAGCCACCTTGCGTATGCGCCTGAAATTGCCAGCGCAATGCTGCGGCGTCAGCAAGCCTCAGCGATTATCGCGGCCCGTGAACAGATTGTTGAAGGCGCGGTGAGCATGGTGCACATGGCGCTCGAAAAACTCGAAGAAGATCGTGTGATTGAGCTTGACGAAGAACGCAAGGCATCGATGGTCAGTAACCTGTTGGTCGTGCTCTGTTCCGACAGCGAGGCCCAACCAGTGGTGAATACGGGTTCGCTCTACACCTAAGCCACCGGTTACCCCAAATAGTATGGCCAAACGCAAAGCTTATCCCCTGCGCATGGACGAGAAAATTCTCGAGGCCATGCAGCGCCTGGCAGATGACGAACTACGCAGTTTGAACGCGCAAATCGAGTACGTGTGTCGACAGGCGTTGCGGGACAGTGGGCGGTTACCTAAGGGTGCCGCAGAGGCGACCGAACGCGGCAACAAAAAGTGAGTGCTGCGTGTGTGTCGTAACCTACGGTGGGCGTGACTATTGACGTGGCGCTGGTGGAGCGTCTGATCGCTAGACAGTTCCCGCAGTATGCACACCTTCCAGTGTCGCCGGTTGCCAATAGCGGTTGGGATAACCGCACTTTTCATCTGGGCACGCAGTTGAGCGTCAGGCTGCCCAGTGATCCCTCCTACGCGCCGGCGGTAAATAAAGAGCAACGCTGGTTACCCCTGTTAGCGAAAGCGTTGCCGTTGCCAATTCCACGACCTGTTGGGTTGGGCCAGCCGGATTCTGAGTACCCCTCGCCGTGGTCCATCTATGAATGGCTAGCAGGTGACATTGCAACCAGCGAAAGAGTTCCGGATAAAACGCGCCTGGCGCGCGATTTGGCAACGTTTCTTAACGCTTTGCATAAGATTGACCCCGCCGATGGCCCTCAGCCTGCGAAGTACCCCGGCGCACGGGGCAGTTCGCTTGCGCTTGTGGATAGTGCCGTAACCCGGGCCGTTGCTGATCTACAAAGATCCACTCCAGAGTTTGATCGAGCCGCGGTTGAGGGTATTTGGCAGGACGCGCTGGCCGCCCGATGGACTGGCAATGCCTGTTGGCTGCACGGCGATGTGGCGCAAGGCAATTTGTTGGTTCGCGATGGACGACTTAGCGCCGTGATCGATTTTGGCTGCGCGGCCGTTGGTGATCCAGCCTGTGATACCTGCATAGCCTGGACGTTTCTCGATGCCGCTGGGCGTGCGGCCTTGCAACAAGTACTTGCGCTCGACGATCACGACTGGGCGCGGGGTCGAGGCTGGGCACTGTGGAAGGCACTGATCGTCGTTGCGGGGCATATTGAAACCAATGCACTGGAAGCCGCGTCCTCTGCGACTACGCTTGCGACCCTGGTGGCGGACTATCACCGCCGGAAGTCTGGCTAGCTCGAAGCTTTGGCCGCCTCTTCGCGTGCCGCGCGCACTTTGTCATTGGTTTGATTAAACAGAATTTTGCGACGGGCTTCTTCCTGCTCTGGCGTTCGCTCTTCTTTGCCTAATTCTTCCCCCACTTTACGACCTTTGAGCACGGCCGGTCTGCTGTGCACCTGATCCACCCAGCGTTTCACTTTGGGGTAAGTGTCCCAGACCGACTCGTCGAGTAAGCGCCCCGCGAGAAAAGCCCAGGACCAGATGATCATGTCGGCAATGCTGTAGTCGCCACCCGCAACGTATTCGTTGACGCCAAGCTGTGCATCCAGCACACCAAGCAGGCGGTCTACCTCACCAACAAAGCGTTGGGTGCCATACTCTAATTGTTTCGGATCATCGGCGATGTTTTTGCCGTAGTTTTTGAAGTGATTGGCGTTGCCCATCATGGGGCCGAGGTTCGCCATCTGCCAGTGCACCCACTGCAATACCCGGTATCTGTCGGGGCCTTCCTTAGGCAAGAACTTGCCGGTCTTGTCGGCGATGTACTCCATGATCGCGCCTGACTCAAACAGGGCGAGTGGGGCGCCGCCGCCGATGGGATCGTGATCGATTATCGCGGGCATGCGGTTGTTGGGTGATAACCGCAGAAATTCTGGCGTGAACTGGGCGCCGCCGCCGATGTCGACGGGCACGATGTTGTAGGGCAGGTCGCATTCTTCGAGCAGTATGGTGACCTTCCAGCCATTTGGCGTCGGCCAGTAGTGGACATCGATCATGGTGGGTTCCTCTTGTCTCCCCAGTTGTTAGGCGCAGTTGTTAGTTTGTGTGTTGATTCAGAAATCGGCTAAAGGCGTTGATGAAGAGCTCCCGCGGGGCTTCCATAAACGCGGCGTGATCACCGCCTTTCACAACAACCCATTGTTTGTCCGTGTTTTTGAGCCGGCGAAACAGCTTTCTGTGGATCCGCTTTTTTGCCAACGGGTCGAACTCGCCCTGCAGTAACAGGGTGGGTAGGTGAACTTTGCGACCATCCAGTGCCCGCCATTGCTCGAGTTCGCGCCAGTCGACGCGCACTGGGTCTGCCGTTAGCGCGGCATTGGCAAAGCTCTCGATGGCGTTAGCGCTAATGCTGTTTGGCGTAATAAAGTCGGATACCGCGTTCTTGTGGGTATTGGGCTTTGCGGGCGCTTGTTCCGGTAAGTCAGAGGCTGTGGTGCTGTAGCCGCGTCGTACAGGGTAGCCAAATAATGTGAGCGTGGCTGCCAGATCGGGCCGCTGCTGGACCATCAGTTGCGCCATGGTTGAACCGTAAGACCAGCCAAACAGGTGGGCCTGGGTTTGCCCACCAATGCGCTGGGCGTTAAGCCACTCCAGCACAGCTGCCAGATCCGCGGCAGCCCGGTTCGGAGTAAGCCAGCCGGTAGCGTCGCGTGGTGTATTACCGTAGCCGCGCATATCTACGGCATAGGCGGCGTAGCCTGCGGCGACCAGGCCGTTCATAAGCGACAGGTCTTCACATGGGGTTATCAAATCGAAGTCTGGTCGGCCACTCCAAGTGCGACCGTGCACCAACAGCACCGCTGCTTTGGGTTGGGCTGGAGACTTGGACCAGATTGCAAAGGGATGCCCGTCGACGGTCATGGTATGGGCGAGGCCGTTCGCATGTTCGGTCGTATCAAGCGGGGTGCTGCAATCGGCCTGCGCCGTTGCGCTCAGAGTGAATGCCAGGCTGACGCTCATGACGGTTAATGTCACGCGGGTCCAGGCGCGGTTATTGAAGAATCGGATCACACAGGCGTCTCATGACTGGCTGTGCGTGATAGTACCGGAAGCACAGCCAAGCGCGTAAGCTCAGAACAACTCAATTAGCGCTGAGAATGGGGAGAACCATGGTAGACACAAACTTTATGGCAGAGCACCCGGAGGATGTTGGGGTAGATCCGGAGCAACTGGCTGCGCTCATGGCGCGGGTGACCAAAGAGGTGGATGAAGGTTTGCTACCGTCCTGTCAGGTGGCGATAGCCAGACATGGCAAGGTGGCGGCCATGGCCACGTTTGGGGATGCCAACAACGATAATCTATACAGCGTGTTTTCCGCCACCAAGGCCATGACCTCAGCGGCGGCCTGGCTGCTCATTCAAGAGGGCAAGCTGGCTATTGAGGAGCTCGTTAAAGACATTGTTCCGGAGTTTGCTGCCAATGGTAAGGAGGCTGTTAACGTTGAGATGCTGTTCACCCACACGGCGGGATTCCCGTACGCGCCGTTTCGGCCGAGCGACTGGAATGATAAAGACAAACGCCTGACGCGCTTCACTAACTGGACACTGAACTGGGAGCCCGGCACGCGATTTGAGTACCACCCCACGTCGTCGATGTGGGTGATTGCGGAAATCATCGAGCGGCGCTCAGGTGTCGAGTTTGCGGAGTTTGTGCGGAATCGAATCGCAGAGCCTCTGGGACTTGATACCCTGTATCTTGGCGCGCCTGCAGCGGTGCATGATCGCATCAAGGACGTAACCCATACGGGCGAACCCATGACAGAGGCCGACTACGCAGCCCTGGGCATGCCGATGCCGCCTGCAACCGAGGTAACTCCCGAGGCGTTACTGGCCTTCAACACCAGCGAAGTGCGGCAGGTGCCGGTACCGGGTGGTGGTGGACATATGAGTGCGGCGGACATTGCACTGTTTTATCAGGCGCTGATCAATGGTGGTGCTGCCCTCGGCGGCGAGCAGATCTGGACTCAGCAAACGCTCGATTACGCCTTTACGGTGCGCAATACCTTTCCCGATATGCTGGGGGTTTCGGCGAATCGTGCACTTGGTGTGGTTGTCTCGGGCGACAAGACACGCAATGGTCGCGGCTTCGGCCACACCAACTCCGAGCTTGCGATTGGTCACAGTGGCGCAGGTGGTCAACTGGCCTGGGGTGATCCGGCTACAGGTATTTCGCTGGGTTATGTCACTAACGGTCATGATGCCCATGCCGTGCGCCAGGCCCGTCGGGGTATTAGCATTTCGAACAAAGCGGCGGTGTGTGCGATCGCAGCAGGATGAGTCCAAACAAACCGTTGCGGGTGATTGAGCTTGCCCGAATTCTTGCGGGGCCCTGGATCGGACAGACGTTCGCTGACCTTGGTGCCGATGTGATCAAGGTAGAGAGCCCGGCGGGTGACGATACGCGCAGTTGGGGGCCGCCCTTTGTTGAGCGACCGGCGACGGAGGGTCGTCCGGCCGATCGCAGTGCCGCCTACTTTCACTCCTGTAATCGTGGCAAACGCTCGGTGGTTGCAGATCTGACAACCACTGCTGGTGTTGATCTGGTTAAGCGTTTGGTCGCAAGTGCTGACGTGTTTGTTGAGAACTTCAAGGTGGGTGGGCTTGAGAAGTATGGCCTCGACCACAAGAGTTTGCGTACGCTTAACCCCAGGCTTGTCTATTGCTCGGTAACGGGCTTTGGGCAAACCGGACCACGGGCGCCGCTCGCGGGTTACGACTTTATGATTCAGGGCATGTCGGGAATTATGGATCTGACGGGTGAACCGGACGGTGAGCCACAGAAGGTAGGGGTAGCGTTCGCAGATTTGTTCACCGCACTCTATGGTGTGGTGGCCATTCAGGATGCGTTGCGGCGGCGTGAGCACACTGGGCAGGGCGACTACATCGATATGGCGTTGTTGGATTGCATGACCGGCGTGCTGGCGAACCAGGCGCAAAACTTCTTGTCGACGGGCAGTCCGCCGACCCGCCTGGGTAACGCGCACCCCAACATTGCGCCTTATCAGACCCTGCCCGTGCAAGACGGCCATTTTATTATCGCCTGTGGCAACGATCGACAGTTTGCCTCCTTGTGCCGCGTGCTGGAGTGCACCGACCTAATCACCGATGAACGATTTGTTGGCAACGAAGCGCGG
>CAZSYU010000077.1:0-19936 GCA_964611345.1 uncultured Pseudomonadales bacterium | reverse complement strand
GCATGGATACGTGGTCTGAAAACCACCTACTACCTGCGCGCACTGGGCGCTACCCACGCCGAAAAATCCACGCTCGATCGCGGCACCTTAAATGCGGTGTCCTCTGCAACAGAACCAGCCGCTAGCAGTACAGGCGCTGCACCAAATGCTGCGCCTGTTGCAGCTGCATCGGCTGCTCCTGTCACAGGAGCAGTTACAACTGGTGGGGCAGCTGGAGCTGATAGCTGGGAGCTTGCGAGTGCACCCGCAGATACACCACTGGCCTGCTCGTTGGATGACCCGGACTGTGAGGCGTGCCAATAGGCCGCCACCACACGCCGGGGCACAATAAATACCTGTACCGTTTTAAACGCCAAAAACTAGTTAATAAAACCAGTCAATAAAAATTAGAAGGAGCATCGCCCATGCTGAGCTGGGACGATTACAACGAAGACCACAGCCCTACTGTTGCAGAACAGGCCGCGAAAACCTTGGCCGCCGAAGACCTTGCTCGCACCGCAGACCTTGCTCGAGAGCAAGAACAACAGATTCAACAGGCACAACAAGCGCAAGAGCTGGAGCGCCAACGTTTAGCTGCTCAACAAGTCGCCCGACAACGACAACAGCAAGAAGAGCAAGAAGAAGCAGAACAGGCGCGTCTGTTAGCTGCCCAACAACAGGCAGCCACTCGACAAAAAGCTGCTGCAGATCTAGCAGATGCACCGATTGTCGTCAGCGAGCCCACACCTGAAGCTGCCCCCCAAACACGACCAGGTCGTGTGACCGTCGATCAAAAAGCAATGATCAACTGCCGCGCCGACCTTAATCAGCTCGTGCCCTTTAAATACGATTGGGCATGGCAAAAGTACCTCGATGGCTGCGCCAACCACTGGATGCCGCAAGAGGTCAACATGACCGCAGATATTGGCCTGTGGAAATCTGAAGATGGCTTGTCGGAGGACGAGCGCGTCATCGTTAAGCGTAGCCTCGGGTTTTTCTCCACCGCAGATTCACTGGTCGCAAACAATCTGGTGCTCGCGCTCTACCGCTTAATCACCAATCCTGAATGTCGCCAATACCTGCTGCGCCAGGCCTTTGAAGAGGCGATTCATACCCACGCCTACCAATACTGTATTGAGTCACTGGGCATGGACGAAGGTGAAATCTTCAACATGTATCACGAGGTACCGTCGGTGGCGCAAAAGGCATCCTGGGCACTGAAGTACACTCAGGAGATAAACGATCCGAAGTTTGAAACCGGCACCGTTGAAACCGACAAGGCGCTGCTCAAGAATCTGATCGCCTATTACTGCGTACTCGAAGGTATCTTCTTTTATTGTGGGTTCACACAGATTCTGTCCATGGGTCGCCGTAACAAGATGACGGGCACCTCCGAGCAGTTTCAATACATATTGCGTGATGAATCGATGCACGTGAACTTTGGTATCGACGTCATCAATCAGATCAAGCTGGAAAACCCCCATCTGTGGGACGAAGAAATGCAGGAACTGGCCACCCAGATGATCCTTGAAGGCACGCAGTTCGAGATCGAGTACGCGCAAGACACCATGCCTCGCGGCGTGCTGGGTATGAACGCCAATATGATGGCTGAATACCTGCATTTCATTGCTAATCGTCGATTGGCGCAGATTGGCTTGCCCGAACAGTTCGCTGGCGTCAAAAATCCGTTCCCATGGATGTCCGAAATCATGGACCTGAAGAAGGAAAAGAACTTCTTCGAAACGCGAGTCACTGAATATCAAACAGGTGGTGCACTCGACTGGGGTTAACCCCCAGCGACTTAAGCAGCGCGATGTTCAACTCATTCGCCCGCGCCCATTTGGTCGCGGGCTTTTTCGTATTAGAGTAGGCACTATTGGCGCCCCAAACCTCAGACCGGGCGCACATACAACCTCCAGGATGCTATTACATGGATTCCTCTTTTTCCTCTAGGTTTGCTCGCCAACAGCGAGCCTGGCTTTGCGCTCTGCTCTTTGTGAGCATCACCCACGCTACTGCTGCAGATACACTGCGCTACACCGTACCAGGGCTCGAGCAAGACGCTGAGATCGTCATCGACAACTACGGCGTACCACATATCTACGCCCAGACCCACTACGACGCATTTTTTGTCCAGGGGTTTAACGCCGCTCGCGACAGACTCTGGCAAATAGACACTTGGCGCCGGCGCGGCCTTGGCCAACTCGCGGAGGTGTTTGGTGCGGCTTATGTGCCGCAGGACCGGGCCGCGCGCCTTTTTCTGTACCGGGGTGACATGTACAACGAGTGGCTGGCCTACGGTTCTGATGCAAAACGCATTGCTGAGTCTTTCACCGCGGGCATTAACGCCTGGCTTGCGTTGCTGGAAGACAACCCAGAGCTGCGGCCCCCCGAATTCGACTTGCTCAACTACGCACCGGCACGCTGGCAGGCAGACGATATTGTCCGCATTCGCAGTCACGGCCTATGGCGCAACGTAGCTCGGGAAGTAGAGCGCGCCAGGGCCTGGTGTGCAGGCGATCAGAAACTCACCGGACTAACCAAGGTGCTGGAGCCAGAGTGGCAGACGAGCGTACCTGAAGGTTTAGACCCCTGTAGCGTCCCCGCCGACGTGCTCGAAGATTACTTGCTGGCGACCGCACCAGTACGTTTCGACGAGCCCGCTGAACTCAAAAGCGCAACCCTCGCCGCAGCTGCTGCAAAGGCGCTGGATACGGGGTTGGGCAGCAACAACTGGGCCATAGCACCCGCAAAATCTACCACCGGACGACCGATTCTCGCCGACGATCCCCATCGCGCCCATGCTGTGCCTTCACTGCGCTACATCGCGCATTTAAAAGCGCCTGGACTCGACGTTATTGGCGCTGGTGAACCTGCGCTGCCAGGTCTGTCGATCGGCCACAACAAGAACATTGCCTTCGGCTTGACGATTTTTCCCATCGACCATGAAGACCTGTACGTCTACGACCTGCAGGAAGACCCGCTCACACAGGTCGCTGCGGCCAGTGCAAACGAGGATGACGACTCGTCAGCTGCCACTGCAGAGGCCGACACCGCAGAGACATTGACACCAGAGACGGATACCGCTGCGGCCGACCCGAGCACAGAACAACCACCAACACCCCCTGACTATCAGGGTTATACCTATCAGGGTCGCTTCGAAGCTTTTCGCGTGCTGACCGAGACCATCGCTGTGAAAGACGCTGACCCCGTCGAAGTGGAGTTGCGCTATACCCGGCACGGTCCGGTTGTGCACAGCGACAACCAAACCGGTAAAGCGTTCGCCGTCCGCGCAGCCTGGTTGCAACCTGGCATGGCGCCCTACTTCGGCAGCGTGGAATACATGCGCGCTAATAACTGGCGGGAGTTTATTGCCGCGCTTAACCGGTGGGGAGCACCCTCAGAAAATCAGGTGTTCGCCGATATCGAGGGCAACATCGGCTACAAACCCGCTGGCCTGTTTCCCAAGCGCACCAATTTCGATGGCCTGTTACCGGTGCCCGGTGATGGGCGCTACGAATGGGCTGGCTTTTGGGACATGGATGTACTGCCGGAAGAATTCAATCCACCCCGCAATTGGGTAGGCACCGCCAACTCCATGACCCTGCCACCTGACTACGACATCGATACCTACCGGGTTGGCTTTGAATGGAGTGCCCCCTGGCGCTATCGCCGGCTTCAGGAAGTACTCTCTCAGCCCGGCAAATTCAAACCGGAGAATTCACTCGCACTGCAGCGAGACTACACCTCAACATTGGCCAAAGCGGTTTTGGAAAAACTGCCGAACGTTCTACCCCGCGGTGCAAACGAACCGCACGCCCCCGCCTTACGCTACCTGCAACACTGGAAAGGTCGATTAAATCCACGTTCGGGCCCAGCGGCGCTCTATGCCATTTGGTTCTACCGCCATCTCACTCCGCAGCTAGCGGCACATCTGTCGGCAAACAAACTGGACCACATGGACAGTCTGGCCGTAGTGGACAAAATGGCTGGTGCCCCCGAAGTCATCGAGGCGTCGCTGTCGAGTGCATGGCAAGAAGCCCAAACTCTGCTGGGCGATAATCCCGAAAAATGGCAGTGGGGCAAGCTGCATCAAATAGAGTTTAACCACCCCCTAGAGGCACTTATGACCGAGGCGGATCGCGAGCAATTCGCCTTGCCTGCGTATCCTAGAGGTGGCAGCGCAAACACCACCAACAGCACGCGCTTCTTGCCGGATGACTTCCGCGTGAAGAGCGGTGCGTCGTTTCGTATGGTGCTCGACGTGGGCAACTGGGATAACGCGTGGATGACCAATGCGCCCGGTCAGTCTGGCGATCCCCGATCACCGTTCTATGCAAACCTTTTAGAAGGCTGGGCGAAAGAGAAAAGCTTTCCCCTGCTATACAGCCGCTACCGAATCGAACGAGATGCTGCCCAACGAATAAAGCTGAAGGCGGGTAGACGCTAACTCCCCGAATGCACGGTCACCTGTGGGAACGGAATCTCCCAGTTATGGGTGGCTGCCGCATCCACGCACCAGCGCTGTATCGAGCGGCGCAAGCGGTTGTATATGTCAGCAAGCTGGCCACTAAAGTCTGCTATCACCACAACGTCAAGTGACGAATCGCTCGCGTTCTCAAACTCAACGCGCAAATTTAGCAGTGCGTCGGCATAGCCTTCTTCCATCACCCGCTCGTTGATAAAGCTCGCCAGCTTTTCCAACACCTCGCTGGTCGCTATTTCGATATGCGCATAGCTAATACCAAGTGTCTCCTTGATACGGAAGTTGGTCGACAAATTGAGAGCCTTTTGGGTTAAAAAATCAACGGTTGCAAAGGTTCTGTGAGCACCGCCGCGTTCTACAACTTGCGTAAGTTCTGGCGATATACCAATCACCTTCCCCCTTCGGTCGTCAGGAAACAACAACCAGTCGCCTTTCTGGCATGGAAACCACGGCTCTGAACTAGTACTCGGTCGTGATCGCAGATCCACCAGCTCGTCAATCTTGACGCGCAGTTCAAGATCAGCGGTTGGGTTTTCGAGCGTGCTGTAAAAATTAATCTGTTTAACGCGCCAGGGCAGTCCATCGATTTCAATGCGTTCACCTTCGCGCACGCTACCAATGTTGAGAAAGAGCTGAATCTGACTCCAAAACCGGGGGATTGCCTTACGCAGCGTTAACCCAATACCCAACAGCAAAAGCAAGCCAATGCTGAACAGCATCCAGTCTTCCGCCAGGTAAAAAACCACCATTGGGCCGAGAATCGCGGCCAGCACGACACCGATGCGAAACAACAGATCAAACAGGCGAATTCTAAAACTACGTAATTGCGCCCGATAACCAGGGACAAAGCGTTCAAGACCACGGTGAACAAGCCTGCCCAGCAACAGTATGCCAAGAATAGTCAGCAGCGCCTGGCCTAAATACAGGCCACGCGTACGCACAAAGGTTTTAAAATAGCTCTGCGAAGCTTCTGTCAGCGACACCTCGCTACTTTCAAGTTTTTCGAGCTGAAACTGTGCCGTGCTGAGCTGGCTGGACATAAAGGTTAACTGGTCTTTCCACTCGCTGCGCATCTCTAGAAGGTTGGAACGCAGCACACCCCTGTCGCTGTTCTCAATCAGGTGCTCCAGATTCAGTACCGCAGCCTGGGCAATGGGGATGCGTTCTTGGTAATAGCTGATCTTGTCGCGCTGCACCGTCTTGGCGCGCACGTGACTGGTCAAACCTTTTGCCTCTTTCATCAGCGGTTCGAGCAGCGAAAACAGCTCTTGTTGGAAGTCGAACGTCTGTTGTTCGACTTCGCCCAACGAGGCTATGTCGGCACCCGTCGCGACCTCGCTGATATTTGCTTCCGTCGAGTCCAGATCCGTTTTCAGGGATTCGATTTGCGCCGTGAAGTCAGCACGAGCAACATCGGTTTCGGCGGCAGTGAGTTCAGCAGTCACCTCAGCAATGTCAGTTTGCAAGCGCTCACGCAATTCCATCAACGTAGCTAGAGCCGTCAGCGAATCCTGCAGCAGCTTCTCCGCCTTCTCGGCCTCGGTGAGCTCCGGTGGTTCTTCCGGCTCTTCCGGCTGGGCAGCGACGTCACCTTCACCAGGTAGATCTACAACAGTCAGATCTGGGCCGACATCGACCGGGTCTGCAACTACGTCAGCTTCAAGATCTTCGCCAGTTTGGCTAACTTCGGCGCCTTCGCTGGCCGCAACCTCTGGTACCAAAGCCAGTGCCAAAATCAGCAGCAGCGTTAGATAAAACCACACCGCTCGGGTAGCGAGACATGCTGGGGTAATTAGGACCTGCATAGGGTTGGGGTGCTAGCTGCCTACTTGCGGCAGGATTTCACGCAACGCCCGGATAAAATCGAGCGGCTGATCGAGAAACACATGGTGTTGGGCATCGGCCATTTCAATCGCCGGAAACTCGTTAGGGATCAGTTCCCGCATGTATTCGAGCGTGCGCGCCGAAAACGATTCACTGTCAGCACCATAAATCACCCCAACAGGTAGCGTGAGTCCTTGAAAGTCCTCCGGCAAACGATCCGCGTTGGTCATAGTTACCGGCAAGTCGTCGTCAAATTTCCACGCCCAACCACCATCCGCGGGCATCAATGAATGACGCGCGATGTATTCGAGAACATAGGTGTTTGCACAATCTTGTGGCGGCTGCAGGCGAAATCGAGCCTCTGCTGCTTTTTTGTCTGGGTAAATCTTGGAGCGACCACTCATCATGCCGGATCGCTCGGGCTCTGGTTCGTCTGGATGACGTATGCCTGAATCAACCAGAATAAGTCTGCCGAACCGCTCCGGAAACTTGTTGGCTGCCTTTGCCGCCATGCCACCACCAAAGCTGTGCGCAACGACAACGACAGACTCATCAAAACCGGCGTCGTCACAAACCGCTTTTATTTCGTCCGCAAAGACAGCGCCAGAGTATTCATAGCGGTAATCCGAATCGCCCATGCCCGTGAGATCCATCGCGGCGATACAGAACTCATCCGTGAGCTGGGGAGCAATGAAATCCCACCAACGTGAATGGGCGTGCATACCATGAATCAACAGCATGCCGGGCTTCGACTTGTCACCGTAGCGACGGTACATCACGTCGCACTCGTCCACCTCAACAGAGCGCTGCTCGGGCTCGGTTTCTACCGCCTCAAAGAACCACTCAGGAATACTGGGCTTGTCTTCGGCTGAATCCCACCGAGCCATAGTGGCCTCCTTTACAGACGCCCAAATCGCTTCAGGTGGAAGTCTACATTACCGAACATGGTGTCGATCATTGTCAGGCGTTTGAAGTAGTGCCCTATGTTCAACTCATCGGTCATGCCCATACCGCCGTGCAGCTGCACCGCCTGTTGACCCACAAACCGACCAGACTTGCCGACCTGAACCTTAAACGCAGACACCGCCTTTTGAGCCTGCTCTGAATAGCCTTCATCCATGCGCATGGCGGCCATGAACATGAGCGACTTGGACTGCTCGTATTCCATGAACATGTCGACCATGCGGTGCTGTAGCACCTGGAACTTACCAATGGGTTGGCCAAACTGCTCGCGGGTTTTGCAATACTCAACCGTGTCTTTGTAGAGCACTTCCATGCAGCCAACAGCCTCGGCACCAATTGCCACAGTAGCCTCGTCGATAACCTGCTGCAGCGCAAGAAGACCCTCGCCTTCGGAACCCAGCAAGACGGCGGGTGTGTTCTCAAGCGTAACTTCACTGGCGCGCAACGCATCAACCGTTGGGTAGTCGCGACGACTCATGCCCGTTGCGTTGTTGTCGACAATAAACAACGACACACCTGACTCGTCGCGCTGGTCGCCACTGGTACGAGCGGATACAACGAGAAAGTCAGCACTGGGTGCGTTTAAAACAACTGACTTGTGCCCAGTGAGCTGATAACCATCACCGGACTTTTTGGCCGTCGTTACCAAATCAGCCAGATTAAAACGGCCCTGCGGCTCAGCGTAGGCAAGCGCCCCCTGCATAGAGCCATCGATAATGCCGGCCAGGTATTTTGCTTTTTGCGCAGCGTCACCGGCAATCTTGACGGCGCCACCAGCAAGCACGACTGTCGGCATAAACGGCTCAACAATCAGTCCCTTACCAAACTGCTCTTGCATCAGCATAGTGTCTACCGCGCTGCCGCCGTAGCCGCCATCGGCCTCAGAAAAGGGCATTCCCAGCCAACCCAGCTCCGCAAACTGCTTCCAGTTAGCCTCCGCATAACCGCGTTCGTTGGCCGCGGACTTCTGTCGGTCTTCAAAGCCATAGTCGTTCTGGATGAACTTCGACAAGCTCTCCTGCAGCAGGTTTTGTTCGTCGCTAAATGAAAAATCCATCGGGTCTCTCCCCAAAAAAATCAGCAAACGCTATGCCAAACGCTATGCAGGGTCGGTTGCGGAGGACAGACCCAATACTGATTTTGCAATAATGTTCTTTAAATGGTCCCGAGGGGCCATTACCGCCTCTCGCGCACGATTTGACAGCATACCGAATAGCACAGGCTGGGAAAACTCTGGACCAATAGGGCCCTCGTTATCGAGCACATCAGCGGAGGCAAAAGGCAACGCAAAGTAACCCAGTGCCTCAACCTGCAACTGCGCAAGCTCCTGGCTGAGCGCCCTGCTGCCAGACGCAAGCAGCAGGTTAGCAGCCCCGGCGGCAAATTCAGGTGTACCCGCTACGGCTCGAGCCTGCAGCGCCAGAAGTCCGGCATTCGCCACCTCTAGGGTGTGCAATCGCGCTCGATAGTCGTCATCGCGCCAGAGGCTACCACCGTCCAGCTCGCCCGATTCAACAAAGGTGCGCAACTGTTCAAGCAGCACCGAATTGCGCGCCACCGCAGCGGGATGAGCGAATTCGGCCTGCTCAATGGCCAGCCCCAATGAGCCGGCCGCGTCGATACTCCCCAGCAGAGCTGAGGCTGGGAGAACGACCGCAGTAAAGCCAAGACTTCCGACCAGATACCGCCCGCTGGCGGTGGGATCAGGGCTCTCCCCAACCATAGGTCGATGGCGAATTGCCACGCCCGGAGTCGCCAGATCCACCAGAAACAGCCCATAGCAGGCCCCCTCAGAATCCCCTTTTGACCCTTTTCCCTCAGCTGCTGCCGCACCGGCAACCCGAGCCAACACACAGGCCCAATTGTCCTGCGCTGACGCTCTCACCGGCAAGTCCAAAACCCATGGCTTGGTGCCGGTGAGGAGCCAACCTCTCTGCCGCTCATTAGCGAGGGGCGTCACAACGGTTGTTATGCCCGCAATATCAAGGCCTGCGGAATCCTCACCAAGCGCCTGACACCAGTGCACGTAATCCTTGGCAATACCCGGCAGATGCTGCGCCTGCTGGGCGCTGCTGCCATGCTGCAAAATCAAAGGTGCCAGCAGATCAGGTCCGATCAAGGGCGGTTGCGGGGCCTGGACGGCTGCCGCCTCACGCTCCCACAACCAGCGTTCGCGGGATGTCCAGCCGAGACCACCATGCGCCATCGGCCACTGACCCACCAGACGCCCACTAGTAGCCATCGCCGCGACATAGCGGTCGCGAATTATCGCTCCACGGCGACCGGCAACCAGCGCATCAGAGCGCTGCCAATGCGTTGCTAAAAACTGCTGCGCCGCCGCAACAAACTCGTTGTCTGACATCGATAACGTCAATTCCATGGTGCGAGTTTAACTGCAACGGCGATCCCAGAACGATCCCAGCAGGGGCTTAAAAGGTTGCAAGACCCAAACCTCCGGCGCTGCAGAAAGGAACGCGGAACTGGACATGGGGCCACAACCACGCCAAATTAACGAACAACGACACTCACAGGCCCCTGACGAGCGAGCGCTGATTGCCCAGCGCTGCTCCAATGGCGACAACACTATGGTTTTGCGGCTCTTCTCGAAAACTAATGCCAAGTCTGCGACCAAGTCGCAAGGCCAAGACCCGGCGCAAGACGTACGTAATCCGCGACCAGCATTGCCCGAGGCAGATGCGAGCATCGACGAGTTGGTGAGTGCCGTGAAGGCTACCAGCGCAAGCAAAGACCGAGCGACATTGATAGGTCGCCTAAACGATGCAAGTGCACTGCGAGAGCTTGCGTCTCATGCAGGGTGTTTGGCCCTGTGCGCCGACCGACTCCTTGAATTAACCACACTCGAAGAAGCCTTAAGCCTCGCCACCAATGCACCCGCACGCCAGGAGCTCGCGCTCGGCACACACAATGCAAAACTGCGTGATGCGCAGCTCAATGCAATGACTAGTGAAGCAGAACTCAACGAGCTCGAGCACGCCTCAAGAAACAAAAACAAAGCCTGCAATCGTACCGCTCGAGAACGTCTGGAGCGTTTGCGAGCAGCTCGCAACAGCGCAAGCGAAGCAGCCACATTGGCGGAGGAGCTAGCCAGTTCAGCCGCGGCCCTGGTAAACAAGGCCGATAGCGAGTCAGCGCAGAACCCAAGTGCTCCAAAAACAGGCGCTCCCAAAGAAGAACATGTGCGTGCCCGCTTCGACGCACTCGGTGCAAAGCACACTGCGGCGGCCAAACTGTGGGCAGACGCCGCAGCCATCCTTGCCGAGTTTGCAGAACCCGCGCCAGCGCTGCGACCCATGCCACCGCCGCCAGAAGAGGAAGCACCCGAGCTTGCCAACGAAGGGCCTGACTTTAAGGCACTAGCCAGCGCTTTTGCGACGCTCCAGCAACAACTGGAATCCGGCACGAATGCCAGTGCCCTCGCAAGCTCAATGCAGCAAGCAGGTAACGACTGGCGTGCCGCGATCAGCACAGCAACTCCCGATGCCCACTCCATAGACCGGGTGACCAACTGCACCGCAGTATTTGAACAGGTAAGCCTAAGCGAAGCCCTGCTGGCGGAGCGCGCCGACCAGATCGCCCAACTTAACAACGACGCCGGCACGCTGACACCACAGGACCTGGCAGCGCTCCCGCGCAAAGAACTGGCGGCGGCCTGGGATCAGGTGGGTAAGGCAGATGCAACCAGCAAGGCCATCCGCAAGATCACCAAAGGGCTTCGCTACCCTGCAGCGGTGCCCGTTCCCGCTGTAGTCAACGAACTGCACACTCGCGCGGAAGCAGCACAGGCACTAGTCAGTGCAGCGAAGTCACGCCAAACCGAATTGGAAGGCAGTTTTGCGACCCAGGTCAAACGGCTCGCAGCTGCACTTGATGCCGGCGAGCTAAAGAAGGCTGAGGCAGCCAGGGGCGAAGCACGCGCCCTGCAGGAAGCGTTACCCAGAGGTGCCGCGCAATCGGTGCGCAAACGGTTTGGTGGCCTGCTTGCCAACATGCAGAATTTGCGTGATTGGCAACACTTCGCAACCGACCCAAAGCGCGAAGAGCTGTGTGACCAAATGACTGCTTTAGCCGACAACCCCCAGCCGCCCACTGACCAGGCCGAACTGGTTAAAGGGTTGCGCGCGCAGTGGAACGAACTCGGCGGCAAAGGTCCTAAAGAACTCGCCGAGCGCTTCGACGCCGCAGCCACACGGGCATTCGAACCCTGTCGTGTCCACTACGCTCAACTAGCCCAGCAGCGCACGGCTAACCTTGCTGCGCGCAAATCGATTCTGTCCCAGCTTGAAACTTTTGTTAGCCAAACCGATTGGGATACTACGGATCTCAACGCCGCTCGCACCATATTAAATTCCGCTCGCACCGAATGGCGCAACGCCTTCCCGGTAGAACGTGGACCCAATCGGGCACTGGAAAAAAGTTTTAAAACAGTCACAGATGAACTCTACGCAAAGTTGCAATCCGGCTGGACAGATAATCTTGCCGCCAAAGAAAAGCTGGTAACAACCGCGGAGGCGTTGCTTGAGAGCGAAGATCCGCTCGCTGGTCGTCTGGAACAGGCAAAGCACCTCCAGCAACAGTGGAAAGCCGTTGGTCCGGTACCCAGAGGTCCTGATCAAAAGCTATGGAAACGCTTCCGGGCTGCTTGCGATACCCTGTTCAATACCCGTGATGCGCAACGCACCCAAGCTCAGGAACAGCACGCCGCCCAGCAAACTGCAGCTAAAACCCGGCTCGCAGAGTTTGCCGAACTGCTTGAGACTACAGCCCCCGCCGACATCGATCGCAGCCAGTTAGCCGCCATGAAAAACGACCTGGAAGAAATCGACAATCTCGATCGTTCGGTAATCAAGCAGGCACGGGAGCTTGAAGATCAATTCAAGGCCAAACTAAAAACCAAAGCCGCCGTGAAGAAACAACAAACCCTCACAACGCTTAAAAATCTGGACACTTTGGCTGCCGCCGCCGAGACCGCAGGTGACCCCCTGCCCACCGAGGTGCTTGAAGGCGACAAGGCATTCGCCACGCGTGCAGAGGGGGCAGAACATGCGCACCTTGATCTGGTGCTCGAAGCAGAGTCGCAGGCGGGCATTGAGCCACCAGCGAGCGATGCACAACGCCGCCTGGAGTTGCAAGTGCAGTGGCTTAACGCCGGCATGAACTCTGGTGCGCGCAAATCGAGCGATGCGCTTGAACTTGCGAGCCGCTGGTGCCGATTAAGCGCAACCAAAGACAGTGATGCCCTGCGCGAGCGTCTGTTTACAGCCGCGAAGGCACTACTGGGGTAGCTACTCGCTACTTATTCACTACCTGGCAGAAATACTTTTACCTGGGCCCCACCCAGTTCGCTGGCGCCGAGCTGCAGTTCGCCGCCATAGAGCGATACCAGCTCAACCACTTGCGAAAGACCGATCCCCTGCCCTTGCAAGGCAGTGTCTCCCCGCCCGCCACGGGCCAATACCTGCTGTTGTTGCTCTTGTGGAATACCGGGTCCATCGTCGTCGAGTTGGACTAACACTGAAGCATCGGGATGGCTAGCGGGTGCAGGAAGCACCTGTACCTGAACTCTCGAATGTGTGTATTTAAACGCGTTTTCGAGCAAGTTCCCCAAAATCTCCATAAGGTCACGCTCATCGCCACGAAACTTTAGCTCTTGCGCACCAACAATAGTCACGTTCAACGCCTTGTCACGATAGGCTGTCCGCAGGGCTCGACCAAGCCGTTCTGCGACCTTTCGCACCCCGGTTAAATGCCCAACCACAACCGGGCCACTGGATACCGCTCGCGATAGCTGGTGGGCGACGGTCGATTCCATGCGATCGAGCTGATCCCGCAACAGCACCCGATCAATCGGCATCTCGCTGACCGAACTGTTGCCAGTCTTTTCGACTCGAAGCGCGTTACGTATTACTGCAAGCGGAGTTTTAAGACTGTGCGCCAAATCGTCCAGCGCGTTGCGATGGCGCGCGCGACTGGCGGTTTCATGCTCGATAAAGCGATCCAGATTTTCGGCAAGGCCTGTGAGTTCGTGCGGGTAGTCGCCACTGAGCGCAGTGCGTTTGCCCGCTTCCAGTTCAAGCACTTCGTCAGCCATGACCCGAACCGGTTTTAGGCCCACCCGAACGGCAATAACCTGCACCAGCATAACGAGCGCCGCAACGCCCAGCAGACCGAACCACAGGTTGCGACGAAACTCGCGCACCTGGCTCTGAAACGGTTCGGTATCAGCGGCGGCGCGAAACAGTAACTCCATCTCTTCGCCGCGATTTTCCCAGATCACCGCGTAACTGAGAAAAAAACGCTCAATCTCAAGCTCCCGCCCATCTAAAAATCGGAAGTCACCCGGAATAAGGTTGCCCGGCGCCGGTGCAAAGGTAACGTCAGACAACCGCGCAGAACGCGAGCGCCAGAACACATCGCCGTCGGTAGTTTGCACCTGCGCGTACAGTCCCGATTCGGGTTGCGACAGTCCGCCAGTGGTCGCAACCTCGGGCAAATACAGTCCACTATCGACTTCTTCTACGGCGCCCATCACGGAGTAGATGAGCAGTTCGAGCTGCTCTTCGGCGGCGGCCAGATTGCTGGCACGAAAGGAGGCATCGAGAACGGCGCCAGTTAAGCCGAGGGAAACTCCCAACACCAGAAGGGTGAGAATCAGCAGACGGCTCTGCAGGCCCAGCCGTTTCAAAATGCTTACCTCAGGCGCTCTCGCCGGCAAAGCGATAGCCCTGCCCCCGCACCGTACGAATCGGCTTGCGGGAACCGTCTGGGTCGACCTTCTTGCGCAAACGTCCGACAAACACCTCAATGACATTGGAGTCGCGGTCGAAGTCCTGATCATACAGATGATCGGTGAGCTCGGTTTTCGACACCACACGATCGCCGTTAATCATCAGGTACTCTAAAACCTTGTATTCAAAGGCAGTGAGTTCAACCAGTTCGTCGGCCACCCGGACTTCTTTTTTCGCCGAATCAAGCTGTAAATCACCAGAGGTCAGTACGGGCGATGCGTGCCCCGCTGCCCGACGCAGCAGTGCATTAATGCGTGCCGCCAGCTCTTCCATGTGAAACGGCTTGGTCAGGTAATCATCGGCGCCTGCCTCAAGGCCGCGCACCTTGTCTTGCCAGTGGCTACGCGCAGTAAGTATCAGCACCGGGAAACTACGCTCTTCACGGCGCAGGGTTTCGATCACCTGCACCCCATCAACCTTGGGTAGTCCCAAATCAATCACAGCCGCGTCGTACTGATACTCGCGGCCATAGTAGAGAGCTTCTTCGCCATCAGCGGCTTCGTCCACAACATAACCTTCGCCCTTTAAGAAGGTTGTGAGCTGCTCGCGTAAGGCCTGTTCATCTTCAACGATGAGTATTCGCATTGTTTGGTGCTCTAACGATCGCCGATAGTGCGCACGGCAGGGTTTGACGGAGCGGAGCTATTCACCCGACCACTCGCCACGTAGACGGTTTTAACCCGCCCACCGTCGACCAGCACACGTACTCGATAACCGAGCGCATCGCCGCGCCGGGTCGGGCTGACGGACAGCACTCGACCGCCATGCGCCCGCCGTACCTGAGCGGCTGCCTGGGCCGCGCTGACGCTGGGCTGGACAACAAACGAACTGCTGGGGACCTCCAGAGCTGTGTTCTGCCCCTGCAACGCGGGACGCCAGTTTTCACCAGCTGCGTCTTGCGCGTCTTTCCCGCCACCCCTGCCATCCCTGCCTTCTGCAAGCAGGGGCAAGCTGCTGCTGGCAACACACACCAGCAGGCAGCCAAAAGTTAGAGATTTTGCGGAAAGATTGCCCATAGCTCCTTTGATTGTAACCCACCGGAGCGCTAGCTGCCTCTTATGAGGAACGCCGATAGGAGGACTGCGGCGTCACTTGCACGCGCACGTCGAGATATCGGCCTGGCGCTTCGGCAAGCACCGTCGTGTAGGTCTCACCAGCATAGACATAGGTGACGTCATAACCGCTGATCTGCTCCTCAGTCCGATAATCGATCTCTTCGTAACACACTCGTTCTGTGCGATAGCTCACAGGGCGGTCATTGCGGTAGCCACGCTCGGCGTTGCGCTCCTGGCTGCGCTGGTGGTTGCGGCGGGAAATATCGCCACCAATAGAGCCGCCCAGTACCGCGCCAACGGCGGTGCCAATTTTCTTGTTCTTGTTGCCATTGCCAACAGCGTGGCCAAGCGCCCCGCCGATAATCGCACCCACAATGCCTGGTGTGTTGGAGCGCCGGCCAGAGTTTGAGTAGCGGCGGTCATACCTTGGGTCGTAGCGCGGTTCAATGCGCTCATCACGGCACACCTCACGTGGTACTGCCACCTCAACACTACGATAAATAGGCTCCGATCCGATCACCTCAGCGCGAGCTTGTGTCGCAGAATAGTCGCCGGCCGCGGCCGACATACTAGCCGATACACTAAGGGCCGCCACCAGGGTTGCACAGAGTGTCTTGCGGATTGGTGTTTGGACAGGGTTTCGTGAGATGTCTTTTAAGCTCATGTTACTACTCCAGGCTGGGGTTTCAGGGCCATGATTGTTAACAGCCTGGGCGCAGGGTAGGCAGCGGCGGCTGAACCCTGTATGAATAGGTACAAGATTTCGAGCCCCCCGATTTACGGGGGAACCAAGCCATATTGGCTGGTCTAAACTTGCCGGAACCACCGCTTTGCGGAGCACCGACGCTCGAATCGACACTCGAACTGAAGAACCATCGGCCCGCAGGTCGCTAGACGCTTCTAGACGCTTACTGGACAATGTTTTAATGCCTATTTTCACCCCTACTTTCACCCCTACCAGCGACTCTGCATCGCGTATTGCACGCCTGTCAGGCACGGCACTATTCACGCAGCCGGCACCGCTCGCCAGCATACTACTCACGCTCATCGTCGGCCTGAGCACCGGCTGCGCGGTCACCGAGTCAGACAATAATCCCGCACAGGGTCCTAGCAGCGCAGCCTCGCAGGTTGTTACGAGCCCAAACGATGACCGCGAGTACCGCTACCTGACCTTATCGAATGGCGTACGGACCCTGCTCGTCGCTGACGAGCGCACCGACAAGTCAGCCGCTGCACTTGCCGTGCTGCGCGGCAGCTACGATGAACCTGCAGAACGTCCGGGGCTCGCCCACTTTCTCGAACACATGCTGTTTATCGGCACTAAAAAATACCCTGAACTGGACGGCTACCAGAGCTTTCTCGCCACCCAGGGCGGCAGCAGCAACGCCTACACCTCGGGCGACCACACCAACTACTTCTTTGACGTGAAGCCCGAAGCCCTCGACGAGGCGCTCGATCGCTTCGCACAATTCTTTGTTGCCCCATTGCTCGACCCAAACTATGTCGGACGTGAGAAAAAGGCAGTGCACAGCGAGTATCAACTGCAGCTAAAGGACGACGGCTGGCGTGGTTTTGCAGTGCAAAAGAAAAGCATGAACCCTGATCACCCAGGCACACGCTTCAACATTGGCAGCCTGGAGACACTCGACGGCGACGTCCAGAACGATCTCCTCAAGTTTTTCGAAGAAAACTACTCAGCAGACCAAATGACCCTGGTGGTCCTTGGTCGCAACACACTGGACGAGCTGGAGGCCATGGTGACTGAGAAGTTCAGCGCCATAGTAAATCGCAACATCGGCAATCGCGCGGCGCTGCCACCCGCCATCAAGCGCGAGTTGTTACCCATAGAGGTTCGACATCAAACTCTCAAAGAAACCCAATCGCTCAGCTACAACTTTCCGGTACCAGCGCTGGGACCCCACTCCGCGACCAAACCAGGCATCTACATTTCCAACCTGTTGGGCCACGAGGGTGAAGGCAGCCTGTATAACTACCTGCGGGAACTTGGATTGGTCGAAGCACTGGGCGCATCCGCCCAGCGTTTTGATGACGACAACTCGTTCATCAGCATCGATATCGAACTGACCGATGCGGGTGCTGACCAGATCCCGGTTATTACCGAAGCTCTGTTTGACTACATCGAACTCATCAAGGCAAGTGGCGTTGAGCGCTGGCGCTACGATGAACAGGCCGCACTTGCTGACCTCGCCTTCCGCTTTCGCGAAAAAGGTTCGGCAACCGGACTGGTTTACTCGCTGGCACCGCTGATGGCCCGCTTTTCCGCCGCGGAGCTACTGACTGGCCCGGTGCTAATGAAAACCTGGGACGCCGACCTGATAAGAACCTACCTGAATGAGTTGAACCCGGATAATGTTGCCATTACTCGCGCCGCCAACGATATCGCGACTGATCGCACTGAAGAATGGTTTGACGTGCCCTACGCCTTGGAGACTACTGTCGTAAAATTCGACGAAGCAGCAAATCCGGAGTTGCAACTGCCTGCCGCCAATCCCTTCGTTCCCGCCCGGCTGGATCTAGGTGCGACGCAGCAAGGTAACCCACAGTTAAGCGTTGATACCAAGGGGATAGAACTCTGGTTGGCACCCGACACCGAGTTTGGCACACCACGCTCAAGCGTTTTCCTGCAGATCGCCCGCCCTGGCGGCAACACCACTGCGGCAGATGCAGCCACAGCGCGTATTTATGCCCGCCTGGTGCAGGATGAACTCAACGCGCGCCTGTACTCGGCTCAGCTTGCCGGTTTGGGCTATGGCATAGGCAGCTCTGCCAGTGGTTTTAATCTGAACGTCGCCGGTTACAGTGATAAACAACAGCTGTTGATTGATCGGGTTCTCGAGGAGTTCGTTGGTCTAAAAATCGACACTGAACGCTTTGCCCTGGTGAAGCAGGAAATGCTGACCGATTGGCGTAACTTCAGCTCCGAACGACCCTATACCCAGGCGTGGTCGGCGTTACGCACCGCTGTCAACAGCCAACAGTTCGCGCCAGAAGAACTCGCCAACGAACTTGAGACATTGACTCCCGCCAGGCTGGCCAGCTGGCGAGACACTGCATTGCAGCAAGTTGGCGTACGCGGGTTATTGCATGGCAACGTCAGCAAAGCTCGAGTCTCCGCACTGCAAAAATCGCTACGCCAACACCTGACCTTGGCCGCTGTCGCTCCAACAATTCCCGTGGTGCAACCAGTCACCGGCAAAGCTAAAACTGTCGTTAACGTCGACCACGATGACTCGGCAACTGTTCTATATGTACAGGGTGACAGTGAATCCTTCGCCGAACAGGCCCGCTACGGATTACTCAGCCAACTTGTGCGCTCCCCGTACTTCACTGATCTGCGAACTGAGCAGCAATTGGGTTATGTGGTGGCCGCCGCAAACGGGCGGCAGTATAAAACACCCGGTTTGGTCTTTGTTGTGCAGTCGCCGGTCGCATCGTCTGAACAAGTGCAGAAGGCAACCATAGATTTCGTCGATGGTTACGCGAATGTGCTGGCTAATATGCCCGCTACCGAGTTTGCCGCGGCCAAAGCGGGTTACCTAAATGCACTGCGCGAAAAAGACAAGAATCAGCACGGTCGCGCCCAGCGTTACTGGGGGGATCTGTTGTTCGATATCAAAACCTTCGATGGCAACGAACTCGTCGCTTCTGAGGTTGAGAAGCTTGATCAGGCTACGATGCAGGACGCTGTGAAAACCCTGCAGAACAAGTTGGAGAACGCCTACTATATGGTGTCGAGCCCAGGCAAGTTTGATGGCTAGGCGGCAGCTTTACGGATTGGGCACGCGATAACTCAAATCTCTGGCAAAGGGTGGCAAAGATTCAAGCAGAGTCTGACCATAACGCTTGGTCACAATTCGCTTATCGAGGCAGGTGATCAAGCCATGATCACCTTCGTGCCGAATCAGACGACCGCAGGACTGCACTAGCCGGATAATGGCATCGGGCACTGAGATTTCCATAAACGCATTGCGCCCCTGTGACTCCACCCATTCCGCCAGCGCCTGATCCAGCGGATCGTCAGGTACCGAAAACGGCAATTTGATTAGAACAACATGCCGACAGTAATCGTCCGGCAAGTCGACGCCCTCGGCAAAGCTGGCAACACCCGCAAGGTAAGCCGGCTCACCGGCGTCGACACTCGCGCGGTGCTCGTTCATGAGCTTCTGCTTGCTGCCAGAACCTTGCCAGCGAATGGCATCCCCCAAATCAATGGGTAACAGCGCCCGCACTTCCTTTAGTTGCCGCCAGGACGTGAATAGCACCAGTGCGCTGCTGCGCTCCGCAAGTAAGCCAGGCAGTAGATCCGCCACCTCCTGCGAATGGCCGGCAAAGTCGCGAGGTTCGGTTTGCATGTCGGGCACCCGAAATGCCGCAATACGGCCATAATCAAACGGGCTGGGTATGCGCTCTGCCGTGCAGTCTTCCGGTAGCCCCGCGCGCTCCAGGAAGGACGCAAAATTGCCTGCGGCAGTGAGAGTAGCTGACGTGCAAATAGCCGCTCCGGCAACGCTCCAGAGCGAACCCATCAGTAGGTCGCCTGGCAGCAGTGGCGCACTGATTAACTCAAAGTCTTCATATTGTTGGTTGATCCAGCGCGCGTGATCCGGAGCAGTCACCTCCTCCGCTGCAGGTTCACTCGCTGTTTGTCTTAGCTTACTGGGCGTAGCGTAGTCACGCACCAAACCCACAATAGACTCGGCTCTGGCCTGAAACTGGCCCACCACTCCCAGCCAGTCCTCAGCTTCAAACCCATTGTTCCACTGCCGATCACCATCGAGCACTTCCTGCAACATGTCACGTAC
>CAZSYU010000076.1:3037-20254 GCA_964611345.1 uncultured Pseudomonadales bacterium | reverse complement strand
GCGCCAGCGTCTGATTACCATCCACGGCAAACCCCAATGGCTCGACTTCGGCACCCCACTGCAGACGCTGTTAACCCCAGAGCAAACGCTCGCCTCCATTTGGGTTAATGGTCGTCATGGCGGCATGCCTGCGAGCGACCAACCCGACAATGCACAGGTACACGCTGGTCTGTTCTGTATCAACACCGCTCCGGCTCAACCCACAGCGCCGTGTATAAATTGCAGTGCCTGTGTGCCTGCCTGCCCCGTTGGGTTGCGCCCAGATGAACTGTATCGAGCTCTTGAACAGAACACAGAAACTGCTCCACACCTGCAGTTGGACGCCTGCCTTGAATGCGGCGCGTGCAACGCGGTGTGTCCAAGCAACTTGCCGCTCGCCCAGGTGTTTCGCAGGGCACGAACGGAGCAGGCGGCGGCGATGACCAGAGCACGCATGGCCCAAAAAGCCAAAACACGCAGCGCTGCTCGCAGTGCCCGACTGGCCGCACAAGGAGCGGATCGCGCCGCGCGCGCCAAAGAGCGCCAAAGACGCCAAGAACGGAGCAAGCGCTCGTGGTAACCCCCCAACCAACAACGAACGTGCGGACCATCATGTGGCATACCAACTTGGCGCTGCTGCCGGGAACATTGGTTGCCCTTTATTACTTTGGGTTTGGCTACCTGCACAACCTTGGGGTTGCCATTGCCGCGGGGCTGTTATTCGAGGCTACTGCCCTTAAGTTGCGCGGGCGCGACTGGCGCGGGCAAACC
Organism: uncultured Pseudomonadales bacterium; assembly: GCA_964611345.1. GTDB lineage: Bacteria > Pseudomonadota > Gammaproteobacteria > Pseudomonadales > Azotimanducaceae > JALZVT01. Next base: position 19,504 of record CAZSYU010000076.1, on the reverse strand, counting down.
AGCGACGGCAGCGTCGTGCTCACCTGCGTACTCATCGCGCTGGCTGCACCGCCGTCACTCCCTATCTTTGTGCTAGTCACCGCTTGTGCGTTTGCAGTGCTCCTCGCCAAGCACAGTTACGGCGGCATTGGCCGCAACCTGTTCAACCCGGCCATGGTGGGCTATGCCGCTGCATTAATCTGTTTCCCTGCAGCCTTTGCGGTTTGGCCAGTGCCCACCGATGGCGTTACCGCGGCAACTGCCCTCGACGCCATCAAAACTCTCGACGGCACCACCATGATCGATCGCCATACCGTAGAGAATGGATTTGGTAATTGGGGCGGTTTTGGCTCGGAGTGGATGGGTCTGGCCTGGGCCGCGGGCGGTATCTATCTCGTATGGCAGAAGATCATCGCCTGGCGCGTAAGCGTTGGGTTTCTATTTACGCTTCTGCTCTGCGCAGCACTTGGCTATGACAACGGCAGCTCAACGACCGGGGGTTCACCAGGGCAACACTTACTCAATGGTGGCACGTTGCTCGCCGCTTTTTTTGTCCTCACCGATCCGGTGACGCATCCCTCTCGCCCCCGCGCGCAGTGGCTGTTCGGGGGGATAGCAGCGCTGTTGACCTACACCATCCGCGTGGTTGGCGCCTACCCCGACGGCATCGCATTCGCCGTGTTACTCGCAAATGGTGCAACACCATTGCTTAATGACTGGGCCGCAAGAAACGCGCACCGCCGAGGTTCTGTGCAATCAGCCTCTGACGCAGAAGCAGAAACAGAAGCAGCAACAGAAAGCAGGTCGCGCAGGTCGTAATGAAGCCCTTGGTTGGTTATGTCGGTTTTATCGCCCTGGCGCTCATCGCAGGCGTATTGATCAGCACTACGCAGTGGCTAACGATGGAGCAAATAGCGGCCAATCAGAAGGCTCGCGAACAGGCCATAGTGGCCGACTTACTTGGCGGAACTAGCGAACCAACCGCCGTCGATCGTCTGTGCAGAAGTTCGGTGCGTGGCTACGCAGGCACCATCGAGTTGCTGGTATTGCCTGCCGAGCGCCCGGCTGTGACTGACGCCGCTCATCAAGCCGCTCGTCAAATAGCAGCAGTACGGGTGCTCAGCCACCGGGAAACACCCGGGATCGGCGATTTCATCACTACCGACCACAGCCCTTGGGTGCTTGGCTTTGCTGGTCTCGTTCACCAACAAAACCCGCATGACAGCCAACGCCGATGGGATACCGAACTCGATGCCGTCAGCGGCGCCACCATCACCCGTCGGGCGATGATTCAGGGAGTGGCCAACGCCTGTGAAGCCCGAGAATAGTTCGACATTCAATAACGCCGCCTGGCACAACAACCCGGCATGGATTCAGCTACTTGGGCTGTGCCCGCTGCTGGCAGTAAGCACAAGTGTTGCCAATGCGTTGGGTTTGGCCCTTGCGAGTGCCTTTGTACTAACGGGCAGCGCTGCCTTGATTGCCGCCACTCGGCATGTAATAGCAACACACCTGCGCCTGCCTGCCTATGTGCTGGTTATTGCCACTTTCACGACCTGTGCAGTACTGCTCATGCAAGCTTTTGCTTTCGAGCTGTACGAACGCATCGCGCTCTTTGTGCAGATCATTGTCACCAACTGCATGATTCTGGGGCGCGCAGAAGCATTTGCCGCTCGCAATACAACAACCCGAGCTATTGTTGACGCGCTTGGCACCGCCATGGGGTTTGCGTTCGCCATAATAATCCTCGGAGCCACTCGAGAACTCTTTGGGGCAGGTACGCTGTTTGCCAATACCCGTGAGCTGCTGGGGCCACTTGGTAGCGATGCCGGCATCACCCTGATTTCGCAACCCTACCGTCTTGGCATACTGCGCACGCCACCAGGCGCCTTTGTAGTCGCCGGGCTGTTAGTGGCGCTGGGTAATTGGTTGTTCTACAAAGGATACAAAGCGAGTGAATAAAGAAAAACGCACCCAGATTTTTACCCGCCTGCGCGACGCCAATCCAAATCCAACCACCGAGCTCAATTACAACAGCGTGTTTGAGCTGCTCATTGCAGTGATCCTCTCGGCACAGGCCACAGACGTAAGCGTGAACAAAGCCACCGCCACGCTGTACCGCGAAGCTAATACACCAGAGGCTATTCTTGCGCTGGGATTACGCGGTCTGAAGAAACACATCAAAACCATTGGTCTGTATAACACTAAGGCGGCCAACGTCATTAAAACCTGCAAAGCGCTCATCGCAGAGCACGACAGTGTTGTGCCCAACAACCGCAAAGCGCTCGAAGCCTTGCCCGGCGTAGGCCGTAAAACGGCTAACGTCGTGCTAAACACGGCCTTTGGCGAGCCCACTATGGCAGTAGACACGCACATTTACCGATTAAGCAATCGCATTGGGCTAGCACCAGGAAAGACGGTGCGCCAGGTAGAAGACAAGCTGATTCGGTTGACGCCCAAAGAATTTCTGCGTGATGCACACCACTGGCTGATACTGCATGGCCGCTATGTGTGCGTGGCCAGAACACCACGTTGCGGCAGCTGCATTATTGAAGATCTGTGTGAGTACAAGCAGAAAACCAGCATTGACTAGTTGAGTCCTGTGCAGCGTCGTGCGAGTCAAATATCCACCAGCTCAACCGCCCCAAGCGGTTCGCCAAGAAAGTACTGACCTACGCGGCGAAAGCGGCTGACATCGTCGGTGGCCAGCAGGATGCGCTCGGGTGGTTTGGGGGATTGAGAGCCGGGCTTAGGAAGAGCACGCGCCACCTCAACTGCAGTGGTCTGCGCGGAATCTACAATCGTAATCTTTGGACCTGCCAATCGCTGGAGTTGGTCACGAAACACCGGGAAGTGCGTGCAACCCAGCAGCAAAACATCGGGGCGCCACGCCAACCATTCGCCGAGATAGCCCTGCAATACGGCATCTGGGACCCGACCGTCTAACCAGCCTTCTTCCGCCAGTGCCACCAGCAACTGACAAGATCGGGCGCGCACAGAAAGGTGGCTACTGCGCTCGAGTATCGCCCGCTGATACGCTCCACCACGCACCGTTGATTCGGTTGCAAACACGGCTACCCGCGCTACATCTGGCACCGCACAGGCCGCTGCAGCCCCCGGCTCAACAACGCCAAAACAAGGCAAGCCCGTGTACTGGGCACGCAAGGCATCAAGCGCCACCGCAGAGGCCGTGTTGCAAGCAACCACCAATGCACTGACACCGCGGTCAACCAACTCCCGAGACGCACGCAGCGCATAGCGGGTGACGGTCGTTGCACTTTTGGTACCGTAGGGAAGACGCGCCGTATCGCCAAGATAAATAAAGGACTGCTGCGGCATCTCGCGCTCGAGCGCGTGTAAAACCGTGAGCCCGCCCATGCCCGAGTCAAACACCCCAATCGGCGCGCCGCCAGCTACAGAGGATGGCTGGGTTGTTGATCCAGAAGACTTATTTTGCGGCAAGGGGCACCAAGCTTAGAGGGGCCTTCGTATTGTCGCAGTCCCGCGCCCACTCGCAAGGTGCAATCCCGAATTAGGTGGGCTTTGCGCCACAATTGCACAAAGTAACGTGCCCTTAGGCAGAGCGTTTGAACAAGCGCGAGAAGAACCCGTCCTTTGCTGTTTCCTTTGAGGCTGGCCCTGCACGACCTGGTCCTTGCGCGCTATCTCCGGAGGTTTCGAAGGGAGAGTTATGCTCGCACCCGCTCGCCTGCTCGACTCGTTTCTGCTCCGCCGCGCGCTGATCACGCAACTTCTTTTCCATCAACAACGCTTGTTTGCGACGTTTGCGAAACAGCACCTCAATATCTACCCCACAGCGACTGCAGTGCTGGGCGTCGAGCTGCATGTGCCCACAGCGCGGACACTCGATATGGGCGGCAGTGAGATCTTGCAACAGGCCCTCTGCAGCGGCGCTCGCTTTGGCGCCTGGGTCAGCAGAGATTGATGATTTCAGCGCAATATCTTTGATGCGTGTGATAGCGCCGATGTTCTGCAACTTGTTCTGCAGCTCGATGGCTTGTTCGCGCGTTAGCGAGCTGGCCAACACGACCGTACGCCCGCTAAAGAGACGTTTCGCCTTGGCAGGTTGAATACCGAGAGTGGCGGCGAGTTCGCGCTCGACCACCGCCACATCATCGCCTTCGACCACAACCCCACTAAACAGGACCTGGTAGTCACTCATATCGTCACTCCACTGACTTTTAAAGCAGCAACACCATTCCTTGGTGTGCTAGCCGAGTAAGTTACGTCCTCGTTTTGCGCCAAGCCGCAGCCGTAAGGCATTAAGCTTGATGAAACCGGCGGCATCGGCCTGATCGTAGGCCCCACCATCGTCTTCAAATGTCACGACATCTGCATCATACAGGCTGTCAGCCGATTGGCGGCCAATGACAGAGACATATCCCTTGAACAACCGCAGCTTAACGACGCCATTTACGTATTTCTGTGACTGATTAATCAAACTTTGCAGTGCGACACGCTCCGGAGACCACCAATAACCGTTGTAGATCATTTCCGCGTACTTCGGCATCAGCGAATCTTTCAGATGGCCCAACTCTCGATCGAGCGTAATCGACTCCATAGCACGGTGGCCTTTGAGCATAATTGTACCGCCCGGAGTTTCGTAGCAACCACGGGATTTCATGCCAACCATGCGATTTTCGACCAGATCGTCTCGCCCCACGCCGTGTAGCCCACCCAGGCGATTGAGTTCGGTGAGCATCGCGGCGGGGCTTAACTCACGACCATCGAGTGCCACGGGATCGCCTTGCTTGTAGGCCAGTTCGATATCGAGTGGTGCATCTGGCGCATCGACCGGGTTAACCGTCCACCGCCACATATCCTCGTCCGCGGCTTGCCAGGGGTCCTCGAGGCCTCCACCCTCATAGGAGATGTGCAGGAGATTGGCGTCCATAGAATATGGCGATTTCTCCCCTTGCTTGAAGTCCACGGGAATCTGGTTTTTTTCGCAGTACTCCATAAGCACCTCACGCGAATTCAGATCCCAGTCGCGCCAGGGCGCAATCACCTTGATATCGGGGTCGAGTGCGTAGGCACCCAGCTCAAACCGCACCTGGTCGTTGCCTTTGCCTGTTGCACCGTGAGCGATCGCGTCCGCCCCCGTTTGCCGGGCAATCTCAACCAGGCGCTTGGTAATCAGCGGCCTGGCAATGGAGGTGCCCAGCAGGTATTCGCCTTCATACACTGTATTACCGCGAAACATCGGGAACACAAAATCGCGAACGAACTCTTCGCGCTCGTCCTCAATAAAAATCTCTTTCACGCCCATCTGCTGCGCTTTGGCCCGCGCCGGCTCCACCTCACCATCCTGACCCAGATCCGCCGTGTAGGTCACCACTTCTGCCTGATAGGTTTCCTGCAGCCAGCGGCAGATCACAGAGGTGTCCAACCCACCTGAATAGGCCAGAACAATCTTCTTAATCGCTGTACTCATGGGCTCTCACTTGGGCGCGTGCGCTAAATCGGGAGCCGTAGGGTAGAGAAACCCGCTGGCTCTGCCAAGCATCGAGCACCACCTGCAAACGCGGTTGTTTGTGTCCAGTCGATTGACTGGTAGGGTTAAGCTATGAACCTCGCAGCTCGATTCCGCGGTTTCATGCCCGTGGTGATTGACATCGAAACCGGCGGGTTTGACGCCAACAAACACGCAATCCTTGAGATGGCCGCCGTCTTTCTACATCTCGATGAGGATGGTCTGCGCCTGGCTGGCAGTTGGCAGCAGGCGATCGCACCTCGAGCAGGCAGCGCCATGGAAGAGGCCTCGTTGAAAATAACCGGCATTGATCCGAATCGTCCGGCAGTGAGTGAAGAGGCTGGTCTCGCAGAGCTGTTTGCGCTGGTGCGTGACCTCCAGCGCGAGAACGACTGCCAGCGCTCGGTTATGGTGGCGCATAACGCCGCGTTTGATATGGGGTTTTTAAATGCTGGGATCGCCCGGCACAAAATCAAGCGGGCACCCTTTCATCCCTTTACCTATATAGATACTGCATCGATTGCTGCACTCAGCGTAGGACATACCGTTCTGCGCGAGGCCTGCACCCGCGCAGGAATCGCCTTCGATAGCGATCAAGCGCACGGCGCCCTGTATGACGCGGAACGCACGGCAGAACTATTCTGCTGGAGTGTGAATCGCTGGGACCGCGAGTGTGGCGTGTGGGAACCGCCCGAATAGCACTAATCGGCGGCTGTATCGTTCGCGCCAGCGGCTTTTTCACTAGAGCTAACGGCTTTTATCAACTCTTGCAATTCGCCCGCTTCAAACATCTCGGTAATGATGTCGCAGCCACCCACCAACTCTCCGTCGACGTAGAGCTGGGGAAACGTGGGCCAATCAGAATATTGCGGCAGGGTCGCGCGAATATCCGGATTGCTAAGAATATCGACGTAGGCGAAGCGCTCACCACAGGCCATCAGCGCCTGCACGGTGCGGGCCGAAAATCCACACTGCGGCGCCTGCGGCGACCCTTTCATATACAAAATGATGGGGTTGGTAGTGACTTGCTCGCGGATAGCGTCGAGAACTGCTTCGCTCATGATGATCTACCTCTGTAATTGGCCTTATTCTACCGCAATGTTCAGGCCTCTGGCAGGCCTCGCCAATTAAGGCCACCCTAGACCACCTCACACCAACCGCCCCCACCAGAGCTTGTCCACCCTACAGCGGAGTACTATAGTTGTTGGCTTGGCAGCGCGGCTGCCTTTTGCGTTTCTGGGCCCCAAAATTACTCCAACCCTGCGTACTAATCTGAGCAATAGTCCGGACCACCAAACAGTCGATGATCCTGATATGACCGCAATTATGGAAACCTACAAGCGCCTGCCCGTTGCCTTCGTGCGCGGCTCGGGCGTCCACCTGTTTGATGAAGACGGCAACGACTATCTCGATGGCCTGAGCGGCATTGCCGTCGCCGGTCTGGGTCACGCGCACCCCGGCGTTGCGGGAGCGATTAAAAGTCAGGCCGACCAGCTTCTGCATACCTCCAACCTGTACAAGATACCGCAGCAGGAAAGGCTGGCGGCTCGGCTGGTAGAACTGTCTGGCATGGACTCGGTGTTCTTTGGCAATTCCGGTGCCGAGGCGAACGAGGCCGCCATAAAAATCGCCCGTCTGTACGGTTCTCAACAAGGTATCAAAACACCGACCATTGTCGTTATGGATGGCAGCTTCCACGGGCGCACGATGGCGACTCTGACGGCAACCGGCAATCGCAAAGTACAGGCCGGTTTCGAGCCCCTGTTGGGCGGTTTTGTCCGGGCATCATTTGGCGACGTAGAGGCGGTTCGGCGCATCGCCGAAAACAACTCAGACGTTGTTGCTGTACTCACCGAACCTGTGCTTGGCGAAGGCGGCATTCAAATCCCGGCAGAGTCTTATCTACCTGAGCTGCGCGCACTGTGTGACGAACACAATCTGCTACTCATGCTTGATGAAGTGCAAACCGGCAACGGCCGTACCGGTTCATACTTCGCTTATCAACAAGTCGCCTGCCTGCCTGATGTAGTTTCCACTGCGAAAGGATTGGGCAATGGCGTTCCCATAGGCGCCTGTCTGGCACGAGGCAAGGCCGCAGAAATGTTGGTCCCTGGTACCCACGGCTCAACCTTTGGCGGTAATCCGCTGGCGTGCGCTGCCGCTAACGCGGTGATCGATGCGCTCGAAGGCGGACTGATCGAACGTGCCGGCGTACTCGGCACGCGCATGCTCGAACGGTTAGCCAGCAAGTTACAAGGCAACAATCGGGTTGCAGATATACGCGGCAAAGGTCTGATGCTGGCGGTTGAACTCACAGAACCCTGCCCCGAAGTCGTTGGCGCGGCTCTAGAGGCCAACCTGCTGTTAAATGTGACTGCCGAATCCGTCATTCGCCTGCTGCCCCCGCTTATTCTGACTGATGACGAGGCCGACGAGATGGTCGATCGTCTAGCGGCTCTTATCTAAATGGCAAAACGTGATTTTCTGACGTTGCTGGATACCACCCCGGAAGAAATACAATATCTGGTGGAACGCGCAAGTGCGCTAAAAGGAATGCAAAAGGCGGGGGAGCTGTGGGAACCACTGCGTGGCAAAACCCTCGCTATGATCTTTGGCCTGAGTTCAACTCGCACGCGTGTAGCTTTCGAAACCGGCATGCATCAATTGGGCGGGCACGCGATTTTTATGAACCCCGACAGCAGCCAGCTCGGCCGCGGTGAGCCGGTAGAAGACACCGCTCGTGTGCTTTCCGAGATGGTCGACATAGTAATGGTTCGGGGCGATTCGCAGGCCGATATGGAGACCTTCGCGCGTTTCGCTGCTGTTCCTGTGATAAATGCCATGTCAGAACTCTACCATCCTTGCCAGTTACTGGCCGACATTCAAACCTTCACCGATCATCGTGGCTCTATCCAGGGTGCGAACGTCGCCTTTGTGGGTGATGGTTACAACATGTGCAATTCATACATCAATGCTGCGGCGCAACTGGGTTTTAACCTGAAAATAGCCTGCCCAGAGGGTTACAGGCCCGATCCACAGCGCGTGCAAAATACCAACAATGCAAATCTTGTCGATACCGCTGAAGAGGCGGTAGAAAAGGCCGACCTGGTGGTTACCGATGTGTGGTCGTCTATGGGCCACGAAGCAGAAACGAAGGAGCGCCTCGCTGCCTTCGCCCCCTTCCAGATTAATCGCAAACTGTTGGATCTGGCAGCCAAAGACACGCTACTCATGCATTGCCTGCCGGCGCATCGCGGCGAAGAAGTCAGCGATGATGTGATGGATGATCCGCGCAGCGTCGTCTGGGAAGAGGCCGGTAATCGCCTGCATACGCAGAAAGCACTGCTGGAATTTTTACTGACCACGAAGCAAGGTCAGGGAGCATCTGACTAAAGCTGCAGATCCTTCAAGGCCGAGGGCCGGTGAATACCGTAGCCCTGCGCGTAGTCCACACCTATTTCTTTTAGCTGGGCAAGAATTTCGTCGTTCTCAACAAACTCGGCGATCGTCTTCTTGCCCATATAATGGCCAATCTCATTGATCGACCGCACTACGGCGTAGTCACCGGGACTGTCAGCTAGATCACGCACAAACACACCATCAATCTTCACGTAGTCTACCGGCATATTGCGCAGGTATGAGTACGAAGAAAGTCCGGTACCAAAATCATCGAGCGAGAAGCGACAGCCGATAATTTTCATGCGATTCATGAAGTCGATGGCGTTATCGAGGTTTGAAATGGCCGCAGTTTCCGTTACCTCGAAGCAGACCTTAGAGGTTGGCACCTGCGAACTGCTAAACTCTTCCAAAACAAAATCGGCAAAAGCTTCATCGTTCATGGAGTGACCAGAAATATTGATCGCAAAGCCTGAAATGTCATCCAGCTCGTTATGATGTTCAGACATCCAGGCAAACACGTTGGTGATCACCCATCGGTCTACCTGCACCATTCGATTGTAGGTTTCTGCCGCCAGAATAAACTCTGCAGGAGGCATCATATTGCCTTCTTCGTCTATCATGGTAAGCAAAATTTCATAGTGCGGCTGCACCTGGGAATGCTCACTGATCGGTACAATTTTTTGGCAGTTAAGCACAAGGCGCTCTTCGTCAAGCGCGCGATCAAGTTCGCCCACCCACTCCATAACGCCTTGGCGACGCACCATATCCTTGTCGCCGACCTCAAACTCCTGCATGCGATTGCGACCAGCCTCCTTGGCTGCGTAGCAGGCTTCTTCGGCGTAAACGAGCATTTCTTGCACGTCGCTGCTTTCATCGACAAATACGAGACCAAGGCTAGCTGACAGGCTATGCACACGCTCTTCCCAGTGGAATCGCTCCTGACGCATCACCTCGAGCAAGTCGTTACCCACCTCGCGACTTTCTTCAGCCGACATGTCTTCAAAGTGCAGACCAAACTCATCGCCACCAAGACGTGCAACCCGCCCCTTATAGGGTTCGGCAAATTTGCTCAGCACCTCACCAAGGTGTTTTAACAGCTCATCACCAGCCGCGTGGCCGCTGGTGTTATTAATAATCTTAAATTGATCAAGATCGAGGTGAAACAGAACGCTTTCGCTATGATCTGCTTTCGCCTTGCTAATCGATTTTTCGATACCACGTTCAAATTCTTTGCGATTAAGCAGCGAGGTGAGATCGTCGTGCGAAGCCTGATAGGCGAGCTGATTGTGCATGTTTTGCAACATACGCTGCGATGCACGTTCCATCAGCGGCATGTCATAATCATCAAGCAAAGTAATTTCGCCGCGATGCAAGCCATCGGTGAGCTGCTTGAGGCTAAGTTCTTTCGTTTTTACCCCTTTCCTGTTAACCAACACGAATAAGGTGTATTGATCACCGACAAAGGCGACAGTGAGAATCTGCGGCCGACCATCATCGTCACTAGTTGCAAGCCACTCACCTACCTGTATGCGCCGCGCTCGCTCCAGCGAAGTTGTCCAGCTACTGCGAAGATCTTCGTCTTCGGTTTCAATCTCCGGCTCGCTGTCCGGGAATACGCCCTCGAGACCCAGAGTCTCTACCAGCTCATCCTTACTGGTGTGTACGGGTTCAGTAACAGCTTTCTCGCCAGTCGTGTCGCCAACCATTGCTGACGACAACTTCATAACCAGCGGCGTACGCTTTGCCGGATCAAACGAGATATCACTTAAGCCATCAACCACGCGCTGAAGAATTTCTTCGGGCTCAACGTAATCTTCATCACCCGGTGAGACTTCGCCAGAAAGATGCGTTTTAACCTGGTCAACCACAGCGAGTGAATCGCGCCACTCCGGACTATCGATACCGTGCCGCAAATAGGTGTGCACCATCAGATTGCGCCACCCAGGATTAAGCAGCTCAACCAACAGGTCTGGCACGTCTTGATCGGCAATTCGATCGCCTACCTCATCCACCACCGCACGTCGCGCTCGAGCCAGTTTCTGCTGCCCTTCACTCGCGCGGACGGTACGTTCAACGTTGCCGCGATAGGCTTTGGTTTGGCGATCTATAAGAGGATTGAGCTCATCAACCGCCTCTTGAATGACCTCGGGGTTCTCGTCGTATTCACTAACTACCTTCTCAAGTACAGCGTCAACACGGCGACCTACTTCCCTATCAATACCCTCGCGCGCATCATTGGTGTTACCCAGACGCGCGAGCAAGTTGAGCATCATTGCGGCGGAGTGTGGATCCTCAGCGCTATGCTCGAGAAATTTCTCATCGGTGGCGGCAACTTTGTTCAGCGTAATTTCTAGACGCTTAATCCAATCTTTGACGCCTTCGGTAACAAGCTCGTCTTGGCGCAGCGAGTCAACCAGGTTCTCCATCACATTGATGGTGTCGTATTCATCGGCGCCGAAGCCCTTGGTGTCGCCATGACGCTCGCGCAGAACTTCAATGAGGCGTGGTTTAAGTCGCTGATCGTCAATCGAAGCGTCACCAAGCTCACCCTGAATCTGCTGGAAGGCATCCATTATGTCTTCGCTGGCGAACTTGGCCTCTTCAGGCGCATCATCTGGCGCAATCGGATCATCTACCTCTTGACCCATGCGCTCTCGAGTCTGCCGGCCAAGCGATAGCAGCTCGCGCGCAGCTTTATAAACTTCTGCTGTGCCACCACGCACCGATGGCGCAAACGGATCATGCCCAGCCATTGTTCGTGGGGCAGACACGCCATCGACAGCCATAGCCGCTTCACGCACAGCACTGTCCATTTCCTGATAGTTCTCAGGATCCTGTACAGGTGGCGGTTCTACAGGCTTTGGTTTGGCGGGCTGTTCGGAACGCAATTGGGCTGAACGGAGTTCTTCAACACTGGGAAACACGCCGGTCTCAGCAAGCATTGTTGTCAGTGCAGAGTAGAGACTTTCAAGTACAGGTATCAGCGTGTTCTGAAACTCGGTAAATACTTCTGTCTTAACGTTACGCCGGAACTCGAGGTTTTCAATGGAGTCAGCAAAGGCCCAGGTCAGTACTGCCGGTCCGATCGGCAGAACATCCTTGTGGCCCCACGGCTTCGCAAGCAGCTCCATCATTGTGCGCAAGTCAACCAGCACATCTGTGAAGTGACCTTCTGCTTTGGAAATTACTTCCGCAACAACCAGCCACTCCTCAAACTCCTCAGTATCAACGAGCTCAAGTTTTTGCGTGTTGCCTGTTTCGCGTCGACGCCGCTTTTCAAGTACTGCTTCGAACTCGCTGACCTGATCGATTTGCTTCAGCACCAGCTCAGCAAAACTGCTTTTCACCTGCGTCTCGCCTTTCTCGAGCTGATCGAGACCCTCGAAGTACATCATCTGCATGGCGTTTGTGCCGGCATCGCGTGCTTTGGAAAGCAGAGACTGAGTGGTCGATTCATAGAAGTTTCGACTAATACGCTCAACCGCCCGTTCCATCACGCGGCGCAAACGCCGCTTGATGCGTTCGGCATCCTGTTCGGAGACACGATGGTCGCGCAACAGCTTGTCAGGCACTTGGCCTTCAACAACTTCACTGGCCTCAACTTCACCGCTAACTTCCCGCCGTGACACAGTGCCAGAAGCTACTGCGTATTCGAGTAACGCATCGAAGGCATCTGTTGGCAACTCTTCAGGGAAGCGAATACCCATGCCCGCGCCATTGTCCAATACGCGCGCAACCAAGCAAGGCAATCGAAAGTGGAGTTGGCCCTTTGGTGTAGCGACAGAAAAGTGCAGGCTGATCTCAGAGCCGGGTTCAAAACTACCACCAGTCGCCATCAACGAAGAGCTACCGCCAGCACCCGTAAGCAACATACCGCTTTGGCAGAAATCGCGGATGGTACATAACCACGACCGCCCCTCGGCCGGGTGCACCAACGCGCTTAAAGAGATTGGTTGACGCAGGTATTGGCGTCTATTTGCATCCATTTAAATCTGGCCAAACCTGTGGGCTGTATTAGCGGGCGACTACCTTGTCCTGAGAACGAGTTGCCGGAAAAAGACAATCTTTACTCGGGCCAGACTAACGCAAACCTACGCCCTTAGCATCTGTACAGACCGCTAGTTAGCCGGTTCTGTGGGCTGGTTCTCTAAAGCCAAGTGACTTGGAGAACATTCAAAAGAGAACTTGGGTTCAGGCCTTTATCAGTCGGTCTCTGCCTTGATCTTTAGCCCGGTAGAGCGCGCCGTCGGCACGGCGCAAAATACCTTCAACGGTATCGTTCTCGCGGTGGGTAGCGAGACCCACACTGACTGTCACTTTATAGTCGGGTTCAGCTTTAGACACTCTGATGCCTGCTGTTCGCATTCGCAGCCGCTCGACAATATCGCTCGCGCTCGATTCATCAGCATCAACCAACACCAACACGAACTCTTCACCCCCCAGTCGCGCCACCAGATCATTAGTTCGCACAGATTGGACCGCGGCATCGGCAAACGCTTTAAGCAATCGATCTCCGCACTGATGACCGAAGCGATCATTGACCTGCTTAAAGTGATCTAGATCACAGTATGCCAATGCAAACGCCGGGCCACCGCGCTCGCGAGTAGCAATTGCTCGATCAATAAAGTCGAGCAGATGGCGGCGGTTGTAAAGCCCCGTCAACTCATCGCGCAGGGCAAGCTCTTCTACACGACGCAAGGCATTCGCTAACTGTGTGTTGCGCTCTCGTGCCAACAATCGCAAGCGCACCACTTCCCGGGCGAGCAAGGTGGAGGCAAACAATAACACTGCAAGACCAAGCGCACTCAACAGTTCCAGCTCAAACGATATCGGGATAAAACTAGAGCGCACCATCACACAAGTCGCGTAGCCAATCAGCGTTAGCAATACCACCTTACGCACACGCGATTCGCTGAAATGCAGGCCGCTGTAGAGCACCCCGAAGACCACCCCTACCAACAACAACAGCCGCAGGTCGCCACCAACAAATGTTGCCGCGGCCACCACGCCAAGGTTGCCCCAAACGGTAATCAGCACATCATTGCGAGATGTCGTTAACTCAAACTGACGTACATCAGGAGAGCTGCGCATGAAGAGGCGCGCACCCAACACCCAACAACCGAACAGCCCAACCACTACACTGCCGGAACTCTCTAACAGGTTGGCTGCAAACAAAACGGTAAATAACAGTACGTAGCTGACTGCGAGCCCAAACGCCAACACATGTTGCCGCCCCATACCAAACACACTCGCAGCCGGTGCCGCCTGCGCTTCAATCCCATGAACTGAAGAATGAACTGTCGAACGTTCAAGATCGTTTGCCCCCTGTGCGTCTGCATCCGCAGAACCCAACAGGAAGTTCGCATTGTGGTTGGTAAGCTCGCTCAAACCAGAGACTCAGGCCGTAGTTACGTAATACCAAGAAATTATAAAGAGGCCCGTGTGTCTCGCAGCATTTCAGTTGTAAGCAGCCTGTAGTTCACCTTTACACCTGCTTACTTGCCGCACAGTTTTTCGCGCAGTCACTCACGCAACGTGCGGCGCACTGCCTGCTCCCAACCTGCAAGCAGCTCCTTGCGTTCAGCCTCGAGCATCGTCGGTGCAAATTGCTTCTCACTGGCAACACAGCGCTCTCCAGCTGTTTGCAGCGAGTCGTATAACCCGGCACCAACCCCTGCTAGCATCGCAGCACCCAGAGCAGTCGTCTCGATCACCTTTGGACGCTGCACACTCACGTCCAGCAAGTCGGCCAAAAACTGACAGAGCCAGTCGTTTTGCACCATGCCCCCATCAATGCGTAACGCCTGGATAGCGCAGCCGTCAGCAGCCAGCGCCTGCGCTAGCGCCTGGGTTTGGTAAGCCACACTTGCAAGCGTGGCGGTAACAATCTGATCGCGAGTCGTATCAAGGTTCAGCCCGGCGATTAAACCGCGTGCTTCGGGCTGCCAGTGCGGAGCACCCAAGCCGGTGAACGCCGGCACCACATAAACGCCACCGGTGTCCCCCTGCGTTGCCTTTGCACTCGCCTCGGTATCACGTGCATGAGCAATCAATCCAAGCTGGTCACGCAGCCACTTGATGGCCACCCCAGCAACAAAAATACTACCTTCCAGTGCATAGGTGCTCTGGCCATTGAGCCGATAAGCGACAGTGCCGAGCAGCTTCGCCTTGCTCTGCAGCAGGTGCTCGCCGGTGTTGGCAATCAAGAAGCAGCCGGTGCCGTAGGTGCTTTTGGTCATGCCGCTGGCCAGCCCGTTTTGGCCTATTAACGCCGCTTGTTGATCGCCGGCAACACCCCAAATAGGTATCGGGGCACCAAACAGTTCAGGCAGTGTCTCACCAAACTCGCTGACGCAATCTCTGACCTGCGGCAACAGCGCCCGCGGAATCTGATGCAGATCAAGCATTGCCTCACTCCAGTCGCCGCGCTCTAGGTCATACAGCTGCGTGCGCGAGGCATTAGTGGCATCGGTTAGGTGCACAGCTCCCCCGGTTAGGCGATACAATAAAAAACTGTCCACCGTGCCAAAGCACAGCTCGCCACGCTCGGCCCGCGCGCGAGCGCCTGGCAGGTTATCGAGCAACCAGGTCAGTTTGGTGGCACTGAAGTAGGGATCGATAACGAGACCGGTGATTGCGCCAATCTGCTCGGCATGTCCCGCATCCTCGAGTGCTTTACAGCGCTCTGCCGTCCGGCCGTCCTGCCAGACGATTGCTGGATAAAGGCAGTCACCGGTATCTCGCTCCCACAACAAGGTAGTTTCGCGTTGATTGGTAATGCCCAAACTGGCGATGGCGCTGGCGGTAGTGCCCGCGTCAGCGAGCGCCAGACGCACAGCCTCACAGGTTGTGTCCCAGAGTGTTTCCGGGTCCTGTTCTACCCAGCCATCGGCCGGGAAGCTCATATCGAAGTCTACCTGTCCCAAACCGACGATTTGGCCGTCTATTTCGCCGTCTATTTCGCCTCCTAGGGAGAAGACAATCGCTCGTGAACTGGACGTTCCCTGGTCGATGGCGAGTACTAATGACATCCTCATTCCTCTTTGCTAATTGCCAGGCTCGCGCCTAAACAATTGTTTTACTAACAGTTTTTTTGACCCTGCGTTACCCACTGAAAAAGCACAGGTTATCCACAAGAAACCTTGTTGCACAAAAGGTCGCCGCCACCATATACTGGGCCGTGCTCGTCGCTAAACCCCTACATGTAGGGGCTTTGGCGATAAAACGCAGACAAATCAATAGACTACCCCGTTTCAGATCGCGGACGGTTTTATCCCGGTTTCAACCATTCTAACCGGGTTAACTGATTCTCGATCAGGCCTATTGGCGGGTGCATGAAACACAGACGACACAAGACAAAAAGCACACGAGACTGGATAAACAGGCGTTCAGCGGACGCAACCATTCAAACCACATCTGGGACCATCTTTGAATCCATCTTTGAAACTACATGAGCAGCCGCCATTTGCACCATTTTGGTGCGATTAATAGCAACAAACAATCGAATAAAAGTAATCGAATAAAAGTAATCGAATAAAAGAATATTGCGGATAGCTAACGAGCGAACGCACATTCACAACAAGCAATCACAACAA
>CAZSYU010000076.1:0-2937 GCA_964611345.1 uncultured Pseudomonadales bacterium | reverse complement strand
GCAATCACAACAAATTAAGCAGCACACGCATGCCGCTGCAAACTTTCCGCGACCTTTGGCCGCGCTGGCCCGCCAGCCAGGCCACAGTCCTAAGGTCTCCCGCGCGTAGCAGTACTCGCGCGAGTAAAAAGGCGAGTAACTAGCAAATAGCTAGGCAGGCAAGGCAGTGCTACAGGGGAGTCAATTAACTAGATGCAGACCGATACTTCGAATTCATCCCGCCAACTTGCCTCCGCGCAGAGCGCCCCGAGTCAAGCCGGACTGACGGCTGACAATGCCGCACTTGCCCCGTCATTGACGGCAACCGCCCCCGGACAGTTAAAGGTCATCAAACGTAATGGCACCGTCGTGCCCTACACCGACGACAAAATAGCCGTCGCCATGACCAAAGCCTTTCTCGCGGTTGAGGGCGGCAATGCGGCGGCATCACCGCGCATTCGCGAGCTGGTTAGCGAACTGGCGGATGCGGTAAGTAGCACCTTTAAGCGGCGCCTGCCGTCCGGCGGCACCCTGCATATAGAAGAAGTACAGGATCAGGTGGAGCTTGCTCTAATGCGGTCTGGCGAGCATCAGGTCGCCCGCTCGTATGTCCTCTATCGCGCCGAACGTGCTCGCAAGCGAGATGCAGTGTCGCGCGTTACCGTGGCGCCAGAGCATGCCAATCTCAACGTCACCAACCCGGACGGCACCCGCACGCCGCTCGACATCGCCCGCATGCACACTCTGGTATTCGAGGCTTGTGCCGATCTGGACGACGTCGACCCTGAGAAAATCATGACTCAGGCGCTAAGCAACATGTACGACGGCATCAGCAGCACCGAAGTCGCAACGTCGCTGCTTATCACGGCTCGAACAATGGTCGAAGACGAGCCCAACTACACCTACGTTACGTCGCGCTTGCTACTGGATGAATTACGCCGTGAAGCACTGACGTTTTTGAACATTCAGAAGCCAGGCGCTCTTGAAAACGATTACCGCGCCACGCAAAGCGAAATGGCTCAGCTGTATCCGCAAGCGCTGTTTGAGTTCCTGCAACGTGGTGCAGAACTCGAACTGGTATCTCCTGAGCTTTTGCAATTTGACCTGACCCGCCTGGGTGCTGCTATCAAACCCGAGTGCGACCTGCAGTTCACCTACCTCGGCCTGCAAACACTTTACGACCGTTACTTCATTCACAGCAATGAAGTTCGCATCGAACTGCCGCAGATCTTCTTCATGCGCGTTGCCATGGGTCTCGCCATCGAAGAAGACGATCCAACAGGTCGCGCCATCGAGTTTTACGAGTTGCTGAGCTCGTTTGATTACATGAGCTCTACGCCCACATTGTTCAACGCAGGCACTCTGCGCTCGCAGTTGTCGTCCTGTTTTCTAACGACAGTGCCGGATGATCTCGATGGCATATACGGTGCCATCCGTGATAATGCCATGCTCTCCAAGTGGGCAGGCGGCCTGGGTAACGACTGGACCCGTGTGCGCGCCCTCGGTTCGTACATTAAAGGCACCAATGGCAAGTCTCAGGGTGTTGTGCCATTTCTGAAAGTCGTTAATGACACCGCCGTTGCAGTGAATCAGGGCGGCAAGCGCAAGGGGGCGGTGTGCGCCTACCTTGAAAGCTGGCATCTCGATATTGAGGAATTCCTCGAGTTACGCAAGAACACCGGCGACGACCGCCGCCGCACCCATGACATGAACACAGCCAACTGGATTCCAGACCTGTTTATGAAGCGCGTCACTGACGGTGGTGACTGGACACTGTTTTCTCCCGCAGACACCCCTGACCTGCATGACTTATACGGCCGCGCGTTTGAAGAACGTTATGAGGAATACGAAGCCATGACCGAAACCGGTGAGCTGCCGCTATTCCGGCGCATTCCCGCCAATGATCTGTGGCGCAAGATGCTGTCCATGCTGTTCGAAACAGGCCATCCCTGGATTACCTTCAAAGACGCCTGCAATGTGCGTTCTCCGCAGCAACACGTTGGCGTCGTCCACTCATCCAACCTGTGTACAGAAATCACGCTGAATACGTCGAACGACGAAATTGCGGTGTGCAACCTGGGTTCTATCAACCTTGTACAGCACGTCGACAACGGCGTATTGAATGTCAAGAAACTGAAAAAGACGATACGCACCGCCGTGCGTATGCTCGACAACGTTATCGACATCAACTACTACTCGGTGCCGCAGGCACGCACGTCCAACATGCGCCATCGCCCGGTTGGCCTTGGCATCATGGGCTTCCAGGACGCGCTGTTTAAAATGCGCATGCCTTATGGCTCTGATGCGGCCGTGCGCTTTGCTGATGAGTCAATGGAAGCGGTGAGTTACTACGCCATCGAATCATCCATGAAACTGGCCAAAGAACGCGGCAGCTACGCAAGCTTTGACGGGTCACTATGGAGCAAAGGCATTTTGCCCCAGGACTCTCTGCGAGAGCTACAACAGCAACGCGGGGCCGATTATCTCGAAGCCAACTTCGACTCAGCACTGGGTTGGGACGCGCAGTGGAACAAGTTGCGTGCCAAGGTGAAGTCTAATGGCATGCGCAACTCCAACGTTATGGCCATTGCACCAACAGCAACCATTGCCAACATCACCGGGGTGAGTCAGTCCATCGAACCGACGTATCAAAATCTGTACGTCAAATCGAACCTGTCGGGCGAATTCACTGTAGTGAATCCGTATATGGTGCACGATCTGAAAAAAGCGGGTTTGTGGGACAACGTGATGGTCAACGACCTGAAATACTACGATGGCAGCGTCCAAAAAATTGATCGTGTACCGGAAGACTTGAAAGCACTCTACTCAACCGCGTTTGAGGTTGAACCACGCTGGATAGTCGATGCCGCCAGCCGACGCCAGAAGTGGATTGACCAGGCACAGTCACTAAACCTGTACATCAACGAGGCGTCCGGTAAAAAACTGGATGTTACCTAC
>CAZSYU010000075.1:0-20360 GCA_964611345.1 uncultured Pseudomonadales bacterium | reverse complement strand
GGTGCGGAAGGCTTCACGCCATGTGTAGCGGAACCGGGCCGAGAGACCGTACTTTTCGTAATACAGAGTCGCATTGAAGGCGTTCTCGGAGAAATCAAGCAAACCTTGCTCAATGGACTGATCACCCAACACGGTCAGGCCACGGCCTGAAGTTGAAGTAGAAAGTGAATCACCACTGAAATCCTGGTTGGTATAGTTACCTATAAAGCCAAAGCCAGAGGCCCAGCCCAGCCGGTCTTCGAATTGCGCAAGATCATACTGAAAGGCAATCTCTATACCTTCTTGGGTCGTGCTACCTGGGTCGTTGCCAAGCGCATTGAAATCAACACAGAGGCCGGTTGTGTTCGGATCACCGAGTACATTCGGGATCACCTCTGGGTTGAATACGCCACCACCTGGGCAGGTTGGATCGGTCTCACGCAGGAAACCACCCACACCATCAGGGATGAGCGCCGCGCCTTCAAATTGATTACGAATGATATCTGTACGTTCTTTGTTGAAGTAACCGATGCTAATGACCGAGCCAGGCGCAAAGTACCACTCCACACCGATATCAAACGACTCGACTTCCTCAGGATTCAACCCAGGGTTGCCCAGGTTAAGGGCTGCGTTTTCGCTCTGGTCGAAAGTGAACGAGCTGTTGAGATCGTTAAAGTCGGGACGCCGTATGTCTTGAGTGTAAGACCCGCGAATAACGAGGGATTCGTTTGGCCGCACGGATACATTTATTCGAGGCAAGAAAAAGTCGTAGTCGCCACTTACGGTCTGCAACTGCCGAGTGCCGTTGGCATCTTCAGGACCAAATGCCGTAGAGTCGACATCGGTCTGGATAAAGCGCACACCCACGTTACCGCTAACAATTCCAGCCTCGAAGTTAGCCTGCAGATAAGCCGCATGGGTTTCTTCTTCAATGTCGTAGAACGCGTTCTCATCCGATGAAAGCGTTGCTGTCAGGTCACCATCGGCTTGGGGGTTTAACACTCGATGCTCTGCCAGAGCCTGCTCCAGTATGGCCAGAGTGCCTTCGGGATCGCTGAATGAACGATTGGGATCAATCAACAAGAAATCGCGGATCGCCAGATCTCTACCGTCCGCATCATCGAAGTTATCAGGGCCAACAACCAATAACTCTTCGAACAGCAAGCCGTTGGGGCTGTCTTCGAGTTGGCTGAAGCCGCCAATTCGATCGTCGATGTCTTCAAACCTGCTTTCAGATTTGTTGAACCGATAACCAACATCGATAGAGGTTATGCCAAAGTCTTCCACGAAGTAGCTGAAGTCAGCACGGATGGCGTTTTCAGAGTTGTCTTGGGTATTTTGCCCGATGTCTACCTGATCCAGCACAACGTTTGCGGGATTTGTCAGATCAGCAACAGAAGGCGCAAAGGGTGAATCAAAGTTGATGCCAAAAGACAGCGACTCGCCACTTAAGTCATAGACAAAGGGCACACAGTTATCGTTGCTTGAACCATCCAGAGGACAGTTGGGGTTAATGAAGTTAAGCGTGGTGTTGAACGTTGGATTGACCGTTTCAGATTCGCTCAAGGCGCCTTCAATAGAAGCTCTGAATTTCTCACCTTCCCAGGTGGCCCCCAGTCGGAAGACCTCAACGTCGGTTTCCCGCGAACCTGTTTCACTCGAGAAACGCAGGTTGGGGTCATCATCGTCGTTGTCCAGGTCCGGCTCGAGGGTGCCAGTCAGGGCTGCAGCGAACTCACCACCATTCTCGCCAAAATCAACGGTCTCGAAGGTGCTCGGTGGCGCAACGTTTCTGAGCGTACTTACGCCAGAGGCCTGCAGTCGATATTGATCCCGGCTGCGCTCCTGTCGATTAACAATAGCATCGAACTCAAGCGTTAGATTATCGTTGGGCGCCCAATCGAAGCTGCCTGCAAAGTTGAAGGTTTCAAATTCGTCATTTTCTTGCTCTTGCAGCAAGAACTGAATACCAAGAAACTCATCCGGCGCTCCGGAGCCGGGGACACTTGAGAGGTTATCCCGGTCGGCTCGGGGCCGGAAAGACACAGCCTCCTGCTCGGTGTAGCTGCCGCTCAAGACAACCCCAAATCTGCCAGCACTGGTTTCCCATTTGTCGCCATAGGCGCCAGAAAATCTCGGTTGCACACCCTGTTCGCTCAACGAGCTGTCTTCTACTTGAAAGCGCGCCGATGCCAATGTTTCACTTAAATCAAGAGGACGAATGGTCTTTAAATTAACCGTGCCACCCACTGAACCTTCAATGGTCCTCGCGAGCGGCGCCTTGATCACTTCAACCGATGAAATGATCGATGCATTAACGTCTTCAAAATCGATGCCTTGACGCGAGCCACCAGAGCCAACGGTTGATACACCATTAATTTCGACCCGGTTTCGGTCAGTACCCCGTATTTGCACGTTGGTACCAACACCGGCAACCCGGGTGATCTGAATGCCAGTGATGTTCTCCAGCACCTCGGCAAGGTTTTGATCCGGCAACTTACCGATGTCTTCCGCCTGGATCACTTCAATGAGGTTGTCGGCGTCGCGCTTTTGATTGAGTGCGCTTTGCAGCGACCCGCGAATGCCGGTAACGACAACTTCTTCGATAACTTCGTCGGCGCCAAACGCCGGACTAGTCGCCAGCAGCGACGTCGCCGCGAGTGCCGGCGTTAGTGCCGCCACGAGCAAACGTTTGCCCGCAGGCTTGCGCGCACGCGCGCTGGATGGAATGAACTTCGACCGATTCATGAGACCCCTCTCCATGATTATTGGTGTCAAAAAGTGCCAGATACGCACCCTTCAACGGTATGTATTCTCCGTGGCGAGAACACTGACCAATAATTAAGAATCTGTCAACAAGTTGACCATGCCTTTAGCGTATTTTTGGTATGTTTATTGGTATGCAAATATACTTAGACCAATTGCGTTAAAAGCTGTCAACTTTTAAGCCTGCTTTTCGGGTCGTTCCTTCAGCCCCGCGCTATCTAGCCATCAAGCGGAGCACATCACACACCCGGCTCGAATAACCCCACTCATTGTCATACCAGCTCAACACCTTCAAGAAGTGCCCACCCCCGACCTGAGTAAAGCCGGCATCAAAGATAGACGAATGCGGGTTACCAATTATGTCCGAGGACACCACCGGCTCCTCGGTGTACTCCAGCACACCACTCAGCGCAGCGGTCTGTGCCGCTGCCTGCACCACGTCATTCACCTCTGGTGCACTGCAACGGGTATTGAGCCGCGCAAACAGGTCCACCACCGAGCCATCGGGCACCGGCACGCGCGAGGCAATGCCATCGAGTCGGCCTTGTAACTCGGGCAACACCACCCCCACGGCTTTGGCCGCACCCGTTGAGGTGGGAATGATGTTTTCGGCGGCCGCCCGACTGCGCCGCCAATCAGTGTGCGGCACATCCGCCAAACGTTGATCATTGGTGTAAGCGTGCACGGTGTTAATGACGCCTTCTTCTATGCCGAACGCGTCGTTCAACACTTTGGCCAGCGGCGCCAAACAGTTTGTCGTGCAACTCGCGTTCGACACAATCCGGTGCGAAGGTAGTAAGCCCCCATCATTCACACCAAGCACTACCGTGTAGTCGATGGCGTCCTTGGCGGGCACGGTAAGCAACACCTTACCCGCCCCCGCGTCCAGGTGTTTCGACAATGCATCCTGGGTGCGAAACACCCCGGTCGCTTCCACCACCACATCAATGCCCAGTTCTTGCCAGGGTAACGCAGCAGGGTCGCGCTCTTTCACCATTTGCGCCCGCGTCTGTGCCGTTACCATTGCGCCATCTTCTATCTGCGCGCCACCTTCGAAGCGCCCCATCACAGTGTCGTAGCGCAGCAGATAACTGAGTGCGTCGTGATCAAACAGATCGTTTATGGCAACAATCTCAATATCGTCCAGTTTTTCTGCGATCCGAAACACGGCACGTCCGATGCGCCCAAACCCGTTTATTGCAATTCTCATGCGGCACTCCTGTTGGCAGCGTCATTACCAGAGTCATTTCCCGTGTCGAGCGTGGCATAGGCCAAAACTACATCTAACAACCGCTGCGCGTGCGCAAGGGGTTCGTGCCAGGCCAACAGTTTGGCCATGGAAGCACCCGCCAGCATGCTGCCCTGCAGATCAACCAACAGCGAATGCGAGTCGCCGATAACGTCAGAAGAAACAATCGGGTCGTTAACCACACCAATAACCTTCGGGTATCGCTCAGCGGCGGCAATGAACAGCTCGCGAAATTCTTCAATGCTGTTTAACGGATCTTTTAGAGCAACGGTGATGTCGAGCATTGACCCAACCTGCACTGGCACGTTTAGCGCGTAGCCCGTGAGCTTGCCCTCAAACTGCGGCATGAGTTTTTGCAACCAGTGAAATGCAGGCGTTGCATTGGGAATGATATTCTCCGCGCCCGACCGGCTGCGCCGATAATCTTCGCCAGCATAATCCTGCAGGCTTTGATCGCTGGTGTAGGCATGCACCGACGTCATGGACGCATGTTCAATGCTGTGCTGTTCTGCAATCACTTGCAGCGCAAGCGCCGTGGCCGTGGTTGACCCCGAACCCGCCGACACCACGCGATCATCTGTATGCATTTGCTCGTCGTTAACGCCAACCAGCACCACCCGATCGATCTCGCCTTCGGGCAAGGTGGAAGTAATGACGCGCCCCGCCCCGTTTTTTACATGCGGCAGAAGTTCCTGGGCTGATCGATGCTGTCCTGTTGCGTCGATCACCACATCGACATTAAACATGTCCCAGGGAATTTCCTTTGGTTCGTTGGTGGGCATCAAACGCGTGCGCTTCGCCCCACTCACCAGGTAATTACCCTGCAGTTCAACCTCGCCAGTGTGACCCATGGTGACATCCAGCAAGTGTTCGAGTATTTCTGGTCGGCCGATATCGGCAACGGCAACGACATCAAACCGGTCATCGCTTGAAGCCAGCTTGTACAGTTGTCGCCCGATGCCACCAAAGCCCATAATTCCAATGCGTATTGCGTTCATCAGATGTCCTGTTCTGGTTTCGAGATTAAGCCTGAGCCAGCGCGAGCTTCGTCTGGCGCAGGTTTTGTTCTGCGACTTCACCCATCGCCAGTGCGAGTGCAACTTGCAACCCATCGAGAAGTGCAAGGTGAATTAGTCGTGATGTCATGGGCGTAAACACGCCCGAGTTCTCATTCGAATGGGTGCCAAATACAAGCGTTGCCGTTTTCGCAAGCGCCGAGTGCGGATCGGTAAAGGCGATGACGGTGGCCCCCCTGTCACTCGCAAGCGCCATTGACTCAACCAAATCGGGCCAGTTACCGGTGTGCGATACGGCAACACACACATCACGCGGGCCGGTGATGGCCGCCTGTTGGCGAATAGTCTGGACGTTGGTTGCACTGCTGCAGGGCGTGCCCAATCGAAAAAATTTATGCCAGGCGTCTTCCACCACATGGCCAGAGGCGCCTAACCCAGCAAACACAAGCTGCCGCGCACTTGCCATGGCAAGTGCTGCCGCCTCAAACGGCATGCCTTGCATAAAGGGGCGCAGGTCAACCAGTGCGCGAATCGAACTCTCGACTACCTTGCTGGCCGCTGCACTCGCGTCATCACTGGTATCAACATCGTGGTGGGAATAACTGTCGGGCTGTTGCAGCGCGGTAATGAGATGTTTGCGCAGATCGCGAAAGCCCGAGGTATCCACACTGCGGCAAAACCGAATCACGGTGGGCTGCGACACCCCGGCGGCTTCCGCCACCTCCTGTATGGAAGCATCGGTGGCTTTCGCCATGTTGGCGATTATCCAGGCCCCTACCTGCTGCTCGGAACGCGACAGGCTGCCCATCATCTGCTGAATTCTCTTGTCCATCGCTGGCTGCATGGCTGGCCAGGCCTCGTGGTGGGTGCAGTGAGGCGCAATGTAGCATAATTACGTAATATTCATAGCCGAAGCTCTTTTATCGATGATTTTATGGTGTATATGTAGTTTAATTACCTTTCCAGTACATTCAGGCGCGTGACCGCAGGACTACCGATGGACGCAACAGAGCTGTTAACTGACTGCCAGGTGGTGCCCGTGGTGGTCATAGAAGACCACAACAATGCCGTTGAGCTCGCGGCCACCCTGCACGCAGCCGGCATTGGCGCCATTGAGGTCACCCTGCGCAGTGCCGCTGCACTTACGTCGATCCAACTCATTGCTGAGCAGGTGCCCGACATTATTGTTGGTGCCGGCAGCGTGCGAGCAGTTGACCACTTTGCAGCCGTTGTCGATGCGGGTGCACAGTTTGCGGTAAGCCCCGGTGCCACCGAGGCCTTGATCAAGGGCGCCCACAACGCAAAGCTGCCCTACATTCCTGGTGCGGCCACCGCCTCCGAGAATCTGTTTTTACTGGAGCATGGTTACTCCCTGCAGAAATTTTTCCCGGCAGAACTAAGCGGCGGTTTGCCAATGATCAAAGCGTTGTCTGCCCCACTGCCAGAAGTTCGCTTCTTTCCTACCGGTGGCGTCACCGCCGAACTTGCCGTGGACTACCTGGCAACACCTTGCGTGCAATGTGTTGGCGGCACCTGGATTGCAAAAACGTCACTCATTAACAATCGTGATTTTGAAAAGATTGGCGAGCTGGCGCAAAACCTGTCGACCTAATTGCACCTGTAACTTAGCGCTGGTCGCCTATCAGGAAACTGCGCCGAGCTTCGTGCGCTCTGCCAGGTAGCGCCGAACTCGCCACCAGTGCCGCATGTCGAAGCCTTTCACCAGGTTTTTGATTGCCATTCCGGACGGGGCAGTAGAGACAGCGGGTTTCACGCTTTCGAGCGCGCCGATCCAGTTATGGTTCGCCTCGTAGCCCGTCGCAATCAACCAATCGGCAAGGTCGGGATGGTTTTCAAGCTCACGCTTTAGTCTCGGCAAGTGCGCTCGCCAGCGTTCAGCCGGCGGTTGTGGGTTACTAAGCACCTTGCCGTTAAAGGTTGCGAAACTTTGCTCGCGGCGCAAGAATCCAAATTGCGCCTCAATTTGCTCCTGCACACCAACCGGGTTGGCCATCAGTGACTCATAACGCACCTGCATGCAGCGATCCTTCGGACTCAACCTCTCGATAGCCTGCATGGCCTGCCGCCACTGCCCAAATCCCGCAGAGTAGTTCCGGGCCGCAGATGTTCGGTCAATACGAGTGACCACCGAGCGCGGATCACGCACCAACGCAATGACAAACAACTCAGAATCAGCGCTAAATGCCTCGTGCAACTTCTCGGTGTCTGCCGTGCTGCAAGACAGAAAGGGATAGGCAGACGGCTCGACGGGGTCAAACAGGGACTGCTCGCGCAAACTCTGCCCGCTCATCTGGTAGGCATGCTGCAGCAGCCTGCTCATAAGCGTCGCACCGCTGCCAGGACAACCAATAACATGGAACCTATGCATCGGTGTGGGCTTGCCTTCGCGTCGCAGCATAGGCACACGGCGAAAAGAATCCGCTTCACGAACACCAAACGCCTGATTAACAGAAAGAAACTTCGCCACTGCAGTACTCCTAACTTCGCTTACCTGCTGTAGAGGACTTAGTTGACCTACAAAATGTGCAGACAATGTGAATCTGTCAGGAAACTTTTGTAGTTTTCCGCTGTCGCGGGCCAAACTCGACATCCTATTTATCGTCGTCAACCATCGACATAACGTCATCCGCTGCCCCGGCGGGCGCTGCTACTTCAACAATGGGGTCGGCCACATCGTCATATTCCAGCCGCAATGCCCGGCTCATAATGGCATGCATCATGTAGGTGCACGTGATGTAGGTGAGCTCAAGAATCTCTTCATCTGCAAGCTGCGCCTTTAGTGCCGCAAAGGTACCGTCCGGCACCCGCCCGCGCTCCAGCACCAGTGCGTCGGTGTAGGCCAACACTGCGCGCTGTACGGCCGTATAACAGTCGGCGGTCGACCAATTCGGAATGGCCTGAATCTGCTCCTCCGTAAGTCCCACATCACGACAAGCTTTGCAGTGCTGGGAAAACACAAACTGTGAACCGACCGTATAGCCAGCACGAATCTGCCCCAGCTCGCGCAGTTGTTCATCTATTTTTCGATTGGGTGAGCGATAAAACTGAAAGCCTGTCGTCGTGTGCTCAAACGCATCGGGCACAAGGTTAAACACCGTCCACCAGTTACCGGGAGTGCCGGTTGCCGTGCCAGGTTCTTTAATGGGGTCGCGATCACCAAACAGCATCTTGAAGATTTGATCGGCCATGGCGCTGCCCTCGCCCGGGCCCTTCTGACTAAGTCTTGGCATGTGTCTTCTCTCCGCTGTTTGTTGTGGGTAATCGCTAGCCGTGGCTTAAACGCGCCAAGTTTAGCGGTTTTCCCTGACCACCGTTTTGGTTACTCTATGGCGGCTACCCCTCATGCAAGGACTGCTGATGTACGTAATCACCAATCGCGCGGTCGATAATTCCCGATCCGGTTTAGAGAAGTTTTTAAGTACCTCTGGCGCAGAGGGCGCGCTTGACCTTAAGGTAGTAGAAATTACCGGCGCTAAATCCTCCCCCACCGTCAAGATCCTGCCGGATAGAGTCTCGAAAACCGAGGTCAAACGCCTGCAACGCAAGTTCAACCTCGACATTGACACCGACGCCATCCACTACCAGAGCTTGTCACTCGCCTGCCGTTTGTTCGAAGCAGCGCGTAAAGAAAAGAAGCACATCGTTTTATTTGTTCACGGTTACAACAACGATATGCAAGATGTGTTTAAGGCAACCCGCGATCTGGAACGACTCTACCCCAAAACCATTTTTGTGCCGTTTAGCTGGCCCGCGAAAGGCGGCGGTGCGGTGTCCGGAACGGCAAACTATCTGGATGACAAACGCGATGCCCGAGCCTCTTCCGGCGCACTTGATCGCGTGATCGCACTCATTCGGCACTATCACCTGCTGCTAACCGAAGGCTCCAACAAAGAACTCTGGACAAAAGCGAAAGAAAAGCACCGCAATAACCCGGAAGCGGCCCGTGCGCACTATGTTGCTCTGCAGGAACGGTTGTGCAAGGTCACTGTGAATCTGGTGTGCCACTCCATGGGCTGTTATTTGTTAAAGCACGTAGCCCTACCTACGCAAACCTGCATTCGTAAACTGGTGTTCGATAACGTGTGTCTGATTGCGCCTGACGCAAACAACGAAGACCACAAAGACTGGCTGGATGTGATTGAAACCCGCGGCAATACCTATGTGGTGATCAACGAAAACGATCACGCGCTGAAATGGGCCAGGCGCAAGCCCGGCGAAGAACAAAAGCGCCGGCTGGGGCACTATTTAAAACGTCTCGATTCCCAGTACGGCACCTATCTCGATGTGACGGGCAGCAAGGGCGTTGGGGACAACCACAGCTACCATCGGCTGGCCCGCTCCAAAACCAGCACCAGGTTGTACCGAATGTTTGAGCGGCTCTTTACCGGCGAATTCCCGGAGCGCTACACCAGCCAGATGGAGTACCTCGCGGACATAAACGCGTATCGGGTGAAGTAAGGCGATGTACATACAGCACTGCCCGACTGCGAGCAGTGCCGAAATACAGGTACACTGACCGCTACTCATTGCCTATCTGAGGGGAAAGCCCGTGTTCAGACTATTGCCCGCTGCCACTCTATCTGTGTCTGCATCTGCAGCCGCGCTGCTTATTGCCCTTGCTGGCTGTGCCGGCACCAATCCACTTACCGAGACCGTATCGCAGACCAACGATACGACCGCCAACTCCGACGAACGTGCCGCCCTCGCCGCTGATTCTGCGTTGCCACAGCCAACGGTTGCCACCGAACTGTTGAGCTGCGAGGCCCAGGCCGGCATGACCCCTTACTGCGGGTACAAAAATCCGGAAGATCTGGTCCACATCCCCGACACAGAGCTTTTGATTGTTAGTGAAATGGGCGAGTTCCTGACAGACGAGCCTGGCACACTGTCACTGCTCAACATGGCCACCGGCAAGCGCGAAACACTCGTCATTGACTGGTCACCTAAGGATGCCAACTGGGGCGAGGCAACGTGTTCCGCCCCAGAGGCTGCGGCCCTAAGCCCGCATGGGATTGATCTCACCCGGCGCGACGACGGTGAACTTGCGTTGCTGGTTGTGAATCACGGTGGGCGCGAATCGGTGGAGTTCTTTTCCGTTGCCGCGAGCGGTGATCTAAGCTGGCGTGGTTGCGCCTTACCCCCCGACGACCCCTTTATAAATGATGTGGCCGCGCGCCATGACGGCGGCTTTTACGTCACCCACATGTGGAACAAGTCCACCGAATTTACGGCAGTGGCAACCGCTTTGCAGTCTGGCAAACCCACCGGTTGGGTTTGGTCCTGGAGTGCCGACAAAGGATTCACAGAGTTAGCCGGCACCCAGGCGCTGATGCCCAACGGCGTTGCAATCAATGCCGATAACTCCACGCTGTATGTGAACGCCTACTTTGGCGGCGGCACCTTTGCCGTAAACCTCGACGACCAAAGCCGTATCGGCAACATCGAAGCACGCCAGCCAGATAACGTGACTGTTGCAGACAACGGGGAGATCTGGATTGCTTCCCATCAGCATAGCCCGATTGGGCAGGCGTGCACGCAGGTAACCGAGGGTCCGTGCCTGCTGCCATTCCAGGTTATCCGGGCTAATCCGGAAACTCTTGAGCGCGACGTTGTACTCGATCAAAAAGGCGCACCCATGGGCTTTGCGACGGTAGCGCTGAAGGTTGGCGAACGTATCTACCTGGGCAGCGCCCACGGCGATCGTGTGGTTAGTTTTGATTTAGTCAGCGGAAAGATCTAACTCATTGCTCACCAACTCTTTGATTTCTGGTCGACGCCGACGGCGCGTCTTTTTCGGAATCATGCCACGCATGGATTCCAGCTTGCCAAAACACAGCAGCTTGTCGTCTGGCTCCAGCACACGATTGGAGCGCGGGTTAGGTATAACCTTGTTACCGCGATACAGCGTCAGCACGTTGATGTCTTTCTCTAACAACAGGCTGTCGCGAATCGTTGTTCCTATCATCTTGGCGCCTTCCGGCACATAGATCTCGCTAACGCCGTAGCCCTTGCTCACAGAAAGACGCTGCCGGATATCAATCTCGGGGAAATCAACCTGCGCAGAAATGTAGTCAATGACCGAGCCGGCGACATCGAGCTCGGTGCAACCTTCTATACCTTCAAGACCGGGTGAGGAGTTAACTTCCATAACCTGCGGCCCATTGGCACCCTCCAGCATGTCTACCCCGGCAACCTGCAAGCCCAGGATCTGCGCCGACCGAACGGCGGTTTCTTTGTAAGCATCGTCCAGCTCCACCGCCTCGGCAATACCGCCCCGATGGGTGTTACTGCGAAACTCCTGGCCCTGGGCGGTACGCCGCATGGCCGCAACAACACGGTCGCCCACAACAAACGCTCGAATGTCTTTACCTTTACTCTCAGCAACAAATTTCTGAATGAGCAACTTCTGTTTTTGGCTTTGCAGCAGTTCGATGATCGATTCGGCGGCGTGCACCGATTCAGCCAACAGTACCCCTATCCCTTGCGTGCCCTCTATCAGCTTAATAACAACCGGTGCACCACCAACCCGTTCAATCGCGGGCAGCACGTCCTGCTTATCGCGCACGAATGTGGTGCGGGGAATGCCGATGGAGTGGCGACTCAAAATCTGCAGGCTGCGCAGCTTATCTCGTGAGTTGGATATGCCATGCGCGGTGTTGGCGCAAAATACGTCCATCTCTTGAAACTGCCTGACCACGGCTGTGCCGTAGTAGGTGACAGAAGCACCAACTCGCGGCAACACGGCGTCGTAATCGCCCAGAGGTTTCTGTCGGAAATACAAATCCGGGAGGCCCTGTTGCAGGTCGATGGCAAACTTGAGGGTGTCGAGCACCTTAACGGTATGCCCGCGCTGCACGGCCGCCTCTGTCAAGCGGCGTGTGCTGTAGGACTTTGGCCCCCGGGACAATATAGCTAGCTTCATGGTGTTTCGCGAATCTGTGGCAGGTGGAGATCGGCGATCTAAATCGCCAACAATTTACTTTAGGAGAAAAATCCCGGCTGTACTATATTCCGCTCAACCATCAATAAATACAGGCTGGAGAGGGTAAATTGCTGACTGTGGGCTGGAGAGAGTGGGTGGCGCTGCCTGAACTTGGGGTCAAGCGTATCAAGGCCAAGGTAGATACCGGTGCGCGTACTTCTGCCCTCCACGCTTTCGACCTACGCCCCTTTGTCGAGAACGGGATTCAACGCATCAGTTTTCGGCTGCATCCCAGGCAGCGGAACACCAAAGCAGAGCTAGCGTGCACCGCTGATGTTCTGGATCAGCGCGAGGTTACGGATTCGGGCGGCCATACGGAACAACGCTGGGTGATAGGCACCCAGCTCTTAATAGGCCCACACTCTTGGCCCATAGCCATCACTTTGACCGCCCGGGACAACATGAAGTTTCGGATGTTGCTCGGCCGTACCGCATTGGCAGGCCGAGCTCTGGTGAACGCAAGCGGCTCCTATCTGGTGGGTAAGAAGAAAGCCACCTAGAACCGGAAGCTCGCCTCAACACCAATGGTGCGCGGACGATTCACCGCGAAGGTATCAGCGAAGAAGTCGAGATCGCCGTCTGCGTTGACGAACGGCAAGCCGAGGTTGCCGTCTATCGACGTAAACTCAATTTCGTTGGCCAGGTTGCTGGCGAAGGCCGTTACCGACCAGCGATCGGCATCTACTCCAAGGCGCAAATTCAGAATGCCCAGCGACGGCATTCGGCTTGATGGGAAATTGGTTACGGTTGAAAAGCGCGAACCCACATAGTTGTAGCTTACGTGCCCCGTAAACAGCATGCCTTGCCCGGATAGAGGGAATGCCAAATCTGCACCCACGGAGTAAGACCACTCAGGTGTGTTCGAATTCTCGTTGCCCTCTGCCAAATCGAACGCAAAGCCGGTGGCGAGAGTACCTGGAGACAGTAACTGGCTGTCTTGAAACTCGGTGTCTTGATAGGCGCCACTAAAGAAGACACTGACGTGTTGATTCACCCGCCAGAGTGATTCCAGCTCGATACCAAAAATGTCCAGCTCTGGCCCATTGGCCACCATAACAAAGGGGTTCGACACCTGAACCTGTGGGTCCTCAAAATTGCTGAAGAAGGCTGCAACGTTCAGTGTGAAGGCGCCATCGGCCCAGCGCGTTTTGGCACCCACCTCAAAGCTGAGCACCTCGTCATCACTGAAGGTCCGCACGTCACTAAAGATCGTCGGATCGCCATTGGAGGCAAAAAATGCAGAGCTTGACGGGTTCAGGTTGCCGTTTCTAGCGCCGGTCGCAACGCTGCCGTAGAGCAAGACATCGTTAGACAGGTCAAATTCAATGGCGCCTCGCGGCAGAAACTTGTCAAGCGTGAAAACGCCCTCATTGGAAAGATTCGCAGCAAGCACAAAGTCGGTGAGGTTGCCCAACACGAACGGCGGTTCTAACCCAAACGGGCCACCACCCAGGGCCAGGGTTGAGATGGTTGTTTCGTTTACGATCTCTTCGTCGACGTAGCGCACCCCTCCAATCAGCCGGAGGTTATCGGCGATCTCGTAGGTCAGTTCAACAAACGCCGAAAACTGCTCGGATTCAATGCGAGCATGCTGTTCAAACAGAATATCACTGCCGACCGGCGCGACCACAAAGTCACCAAACTCGGGCGCCGCGGTGTCGTTGCTGGTGATGAGTCGGGTGTCTTGATAGTACAGACCGCCAATAAAGCTGAGCGGACCGTCGGTTTGCGAGACCACGCGCAGCTCTTGGGTAAAGCTGCGATCATCAGCATCTATTACCGACGTGGGTGTGATGGGCACCGGCAGAAAAGCACCAAAGGCGGCACACGCCGGGCAGAAAAATTCTCTTGCGCTGTCGCGGTTGAACAGCCCAGTGATGGAGGAAACCGTCACCGCACCAAAGTCATAGTCGAGCTTCAATGTGTACAGCTCGAAATCATCCTCACCATCGCCGTCAATCGGCAAATTGGAAGTAAGGTCGCCGGGCGAGATGGGCGGCCCTGACACGGCGTTGCTTTCGCCAATGTCATCCCGGCCAATAAAGGTCATAAAGCGTACGCTCAGCTCATCGGACGGCTGAAACAGTGCAACTATTCGACCACTAACCGACTCGTAGTCGTTGATGTCGTTTTGATCGAGCACGGGGTTGTCGATAAACCCATCATCATCCCGGTAGTTTAGCACCGCGCGTATGGCAAACTTCTCGGGTACGAGCACAAAAGATGACGCGGCAGACACCGAATAGTTGGTGCCGCCATCTTCGGTAAAGCTCAAACCCGTCTTTATGATGCTGTCAGAAATCGTTTCAGCATCAAGCTCCGGGTTTCTGGTGGCGTAACGAATGGTGCCACCTACTGAACCTTCCCCAAAGAACGTGGGTTGCGGGCCGCGCAATACTTCCACACGATCAAAATCAAACAGGTTGAAGTCGCGCTGGCTCGACGTGGACTGAGCGATAGGTATGTCGTCGATAAACTGGCTAACCAGCGGGCCCGACAAGCCTGTATCTGCAAGGCCCTGCTGTGCGCCGTTGGCCACACCGCGAATACCGATATCGTTCTGGTTGGGGCCGCGATCGTTTAAGTTAAGGCCGGGTATGCGAGCGGCAATGTCCTCAAAATCAGTGATGCCGGCACGTTCAATGGCACTGTCATCCAAAGCAGAGACCGCACCGCCAATGTCCTGCACGGTTTCACTGCGAAAACGCGCCGTGACCACAATCTCTTCGTACACCTCGGTATTGTCGGTTGCGCCCGTGGTCGATGCATCCTGCGCACCGGCGAGCGACGCACCCAGCCCCAAAGATAATCCCGCCAGATATCGCATTGGTTTGATCTGCATTGTTTTCCCTACCCTATGTGTTTAGGTCTTGATTGTTCTCTAGTCGTTACGAGCTGCTTAATCAGCCCACGTCAAATTCATTGAGTTCGACGGTCGCAAGTAGCGCGCGATAGTCGTCACTGGAACCCGGCCAAATGCTGTGGTTATAGCCGGTTTGATCCGTCCACCAGGACGTACAGCCCTTGTTGTGTGTAGTGCCTTCAAATCGCTTCTCAACATCGCGAGTAAAGGCATCAACCACCTCACGCTTGGGATTCAAGTAGTTGATCCCCTCACTCTTGAGTTGCTGCACCATACGAACCACATAGTCGCCCTGTGCTTCGATGGTTTGCAACGCTGAATGCAAGCCGGTGCCATTAGGGCCCATCATCAGGAACAGATTGGGAAAATCAGGAATCATCACTGATTTGAAAGACGTGACTCGCTTCTGCCAGGCATCTGCGAGTCGCAAGCCATCCACACCAGTCAAGTCAATTTCGTTCGCAATGTTGAACGCTTTGAATCCAGTGGCAAAAATAACCACATCCACATCGTAGTTTTGGTCGTCTACCACTAGCCCTTTTGGGGTCATGGCACTGACAGCACCACACACCAGGGTGACGTTGTCTTTGTCGAAGGTGTCGTAGTACCGGTTCGATATGGTCGCGCGTTTACAGGTGAAGTTATGCTCGGGCGTTAGGGCCTTAACCAACTCAGGGTCTGACACACTGCGCTTGATCTGCTCGCGAGCCCGCTTCTCGGCATTGGTATTAACGTCGGTGCCCGCGCGATGCAGGTCTTCACTCACCGATTCCCACGCTTCATAAAGATCGTGGCGCAGTTTTTTTACGGCCTCTGGGTTCTTGCGAAACTCAGCCCTCTCCTCGTCGGTGTATTCCGGATCTTTCTTTGGGCCCACCCACACCGGGTTGCGCTGAAACACGAGAAGCTCGTCGACCTGATCGGCGATTTCCGGAACAACCTGCACGGCGGTGGCACCCGTGCCTACAACCGCAACCCGCTTGCCGGTCAGATCGAGATCTTCCGGCCAGTCGGTCGTATGAAACTGCTCACCTTCGAACAATTCCTCACCGGTAAGCTGCGGCATGTTGGGGGTATGCAGGCCGCCGAGGGCAGAGACCAGCGAGGTGGTCTTAATGGCCTCGCCATTTGAACTCTGCATTACCCAGTGGTCGGTGTCCCACCGGGCGGACTCAATGGTGGTGTCGAACGTAATGTGGTTGTACACCCCGAAGTCGGTGGCGCACTGTTTCACGTAGTCCCAAATTTCTTCACCCGGTGCATACCACCTGGACCACTCCGGGTTCGGCGCAAACGAGTAGGAGTAAAGGTGTGAGGGCACGTCACAGGCAACACCAGGGTAACGGTTGTCACGCCAGGTGCCCCCAACATCAGGTGCTTTTTCAAACACATGAAAGTTGGCAATGCCGGCCTCTTTGAGCTTTATGGCCGCACACACGCCAGACAAGCCGGCGCCGATTACTACTACTTCGTACTGCTGCATCGTATTCACTCTTTCATCCATTCCGTGTACTGCTATTCCGTGTACCGCTCTTCCAAAGCGCTTTATTCAAGAGATTGGCCGCCATCAACCGGCATGCGCACGCCGGTCACAAAGCTTGCTTCGTCACTTAACAAAAAGGTTGCCACCGCCGCGATCTCCTCGGGCTTGCCGTAGCGCCCGAGCGGAATCGAGCGATTGATGGTGGCCCGAGATACTTCGGAATGGCGCTCGTCGATAAACTCTTCCACCGCGCCCAGCATGTCGGTGTCTATGGGTCCTGGGCAGATCGCGTTAACGCGAATGTTCTGTTTGGCAAATTCCGTGGCCGCGTTAAAGGTGAGGTTGGCCACTGCGCCCTTGGTCATGCCATACAGAGACAGACCCCGGTTGGCGCGCATCGCTGCCATGGAGGCGATGTTCACAACTGCCCCGCCACCATCACTTTCCAGCATCGCGGTCTTTGCGTACTTCATGGCGAGCCACGCTGAACGCACGTTGACGGCAATCATTTGGTCAAACAGCTCCATGCTGTTGTTTTCGAACCGGTTGTAGGCGCCAAAGATCCCAGCGTTGTTTACCAGACCGTCGAGTCGACCATGGTTTTCCAAGGAGGTATCGATCATGGATCTGATGGTGGGCTCGGCCGCGATATCCCCTGCAATCGACGAGAAGTTAGCGCCGTCGCGGCTGGCCTTTTCCTTTATAGCAGTCATCGCCTCGCTCAACGCCGCTTCGTCTCTGTCGACCAGCACAACATCCGCGCCATCTTCAGCGCAACGCAGGGCAATGGCTCGACCAATGCCGTTGGCGGCACCCGTGACAACCACAACTTTGGCATCGAGCTTGTGCTGTTTATCGTTAACACCCACTAATAACTCACTCCATCTGACTTTGAGTTGGTGGCCATATTATTTAATTGCCGCGTACAGCGCTTGAATCAGATCAATCGCGCGAGTATCCACTGACTCAGCCTCGCGCATGTAGTTCATAACGTAGCTAAAGGCGATGCCGGTAACCGGGTCGGCAAAGCCGTAGGAACCGCCCCAGCCATGATGGCCAAAGCTCTTGGCGCCACCACCGTACATGCCCGACTCGTCATCCAGAGCAAAGCCCACGCCCCAGGTCATGGGAAAGCGAATGACCAGGTCTTCATTTTTAATCTGCGGGGTCAGCATCTGCTGTAAGGTTTTGCTGTCAGCAATAGTCTCAGTGTTGCCACGAACGTCTTCGATGAGTGCGCTGTACATGCCGGCAACGCCACGTGCGGTTGCGCTGCCACCTGCCGACGGAATGCCCATGGCGCGCCAGCGGCTATGGTTGGCCAGATCAAAAGATACGGGCACGTTCACCTGCGCGAGTACTTGATATTCATTAAAAGTGTCAGCGCCACCCGACATGGGGTTGCCATCATGCAGCATCTCGGCACACCGATCTTCCTGCGACCCGGATAACCCTAAAAACAT
Organism: uncultured Pseudomonadales bacterium; assembly: GCA_964611345.1. Lineage (GTDB taxonomy): Bacteria > Pseudomonadota > Gammaproteobacteria > Pseudomonadales > Azotimanducaceae > JALZVT01. The sequence continues at coordinate 2,538 of CAZSYU010000075.1, read as the reverse complement.
ATCGAGCTTAAGGGGACCTGCAATCTCGTCGCGAAAATACTCGCCCACGGATTTACCCGTCATGCGCGACACGAGCGCTTCTGACAGGTAACCAATAGTTATGGCGTGATAACCCGAGCGGGTGCCCGGCTCCCATTGCGGCGCTTGGCTGGCAAGACCATCAGCCATTGCAACAACGTCGTGCAGCTCATCAGCCGTAACCGGTTCTACCGGCCCGCAGAGTCCGGCCTGATGCGAAAACATTTGCGCGACCGTAATCTTCTCTTTGCCGGCGGCGGCAAACTCTGGCCAGTAGTGCGCAACGGGTTTGTTCAGTTCGAGCCGCCCCTGGGAAACCAGGCGGGCCACACAGGCTGCCATCGCGCCTTTGGTGGTGGACCACACATTCACCAGGGTGTCTTCTTGCCAGGGTTGAGTTTGCGCGCCGTCCCGGTAGCCACCCCAAAGGTCGACTACCTTCTTGCCTTCATGGAACACACAAACGGCCGCGCCAACCTCGTCCTGGTTTTTGAAGTTGGCGCTAAACACATCGCGCACCTTCTCAAACGGCGACTCAAGCGTTCCGTGTATCTCTGCTCCAGCCATTCAAATTCCCCAATCCCAGATTTACGGCGATTTAACAGAACTTAGAGAGTAGGAGGAAAATCAACAAGGTCACTTCCTCTATGCTTTTGGGGGACAATTTCGCTCAGAAATCAGCCTGCTGAGCGCTTTAGTTCCGAGGGGTTTTTGCCAAACACCCGCTGAAAGGCGCGACGAAAGCTGCGCGCATCGCTGTAGCCAAGCTGCAGAGCAATTTCCTCAACAGACAGGCCAGCTTCGAGATGATTAAGCACCGTCTCGTGGAGAACGGTGTCTGAGAGGGCGCGGAAGGACGTGCGTTCAATGCTGAGCTTGCGCCGCAAGGTTGCCACACTCATTGCCGCAGAGGCGGCAATGGCCGACTGGGACTTAACCCCCTTACGCAAAGCACTTTCGACATAGGAGCGCATCTCGGAGGCCAGGAAGTTTTTCTTGCGCCACACCATGTTCTGCAGAAACACCTGATGCAGGTCGTTGCGCCAGCTGGCCAACGGTTTTTGCACAACGGGCAGGTTCTCGATGTCTTTGGGGTAACTGATCTCTACACCCGTGCCGTGAAACTCGAGTACGCAATCGAAAATGCCCAAAAGGCTCACTGTGTTCGAGGCACGAAAGCTGGCGGTTCTGATGCGCGAGGCTTGCAAGGAGGCATCTACCAACCAACAGAAGATGGAATGGTAGGGAATGCAGGTAAGCTCGAGCAGTATTTGTTTTGCGGGTGAGCTTGCGCCATCGAACTTGAGCGAGACGCGCGTTTCGTTGCGGCGATGAGAGACGCGCATTTCGAGATTGCGATACACGATGTTGGCGGCATGGGCCATGGAGGCCATGGCCTGGCCAAGGGTCTCTTCATGCAAGGCACGAGCGATGATGAGTTCGGTGGTGCCGGAGGGCATGGGGTGTTCGCCGAGGCCGAACTGCTCGTCGTTGAGTTCGACGCCCATGGCGGAGAAGAGGCGCCAGAACTCGTCGGGTTCGGCGAACCCACTGCTGCGCTCGAAGAGGTTTGCGGGTATGCCGATGCTTTTGAGTAATCGCTTGAGGGAGGCTTTTGTGTAGCCTGCCTGTGTCGCCAGCTCCAGCAGGTCGCTGGTGGGCATTAGGGCGATTAGTTCGTTGTTGGGGGGTTGGGGGGTTTGCATGGTTGGGGGTTAAATTCAGCCTCACTCACCTCGTTTGCAGTCAATAGTTAGGCATCTATATAGGTCGATATCGCCGCCGCCCTATCTAGCATCGAGAAAACTAGGAAGGGGTTACTCGCCAGAGCCGACAATAGATTCGGTCTAGTATTTCAGAGCATTTAGCTCGCTGCCAGCCAGTTTGATTGAAACGCTAGCGACGCTTCGACGCGGCCTTCGGTCTTTATCCGGGTACAATGGAAATCAGATTAGCTGGAGCGGCCGCTCGATTTAGTTAACCGAGACTTCAAGGCGACAAGGCCCAACGAATTATGGGTGGCTGACCTGACTTACGTCGCTACCTGGCGAGGCTTCGTTTACGTGGCGTTTATCATTGATGCGTTCGCACGTCGTATTGTGGGTTGGCGCGTCTCAACGTCCCTGCATGCTGACATTGCGTTAGATGCACTTGAGCAAGCACTGCACGACCGAGGTCTGAATGAAAACAACAAACTCATCCATCACAGTGATCGTGGCGTTCAATATGTGGCGATCCGCTACGCGGATCAGCTTGCTGAGGCGGGTATTAATCCATCGGTGGGCAGTGTTGGCGATTCTTACGACAACGCGCTGGCAGAAACCATCAATGGGTTGTCCAAAACGGAGTTGATCCGTCAGCAAGGGCCCTGGCGAGGTGTTGAGGGCGTCGAGTTGGCGACGCTGACGTGGGTGGATTGGTTTAATAATCGGCGGCTGATGGAGCCCATCGGTAACGTTCCACCGGCCGAGCTAGAAGCAGAGTACTATGAGCAACAGGGATCGGCTAAAGCAGCCTGAT